>NZ_JBQQXJ010000013.1:0-125205 GCF_052266595.1 Antarctobacter jejuensis
CGTCCTCGAACCACTTGATCGAGACCTGGCCCAGGGTGAAATCGGTGTTCTTGATCTTGGTCGGCGCCTTGATCCAGTCCAGACGCTGCGCCTGCTCGGCCCAGAACGCCTCAGGATCCGCAACCGAAGCCGCATACATCTGATCATAACGCGCCGCATCAACGTGGGCCTTGGCCGCGAGTTCGGGCGCGGGCGGATAAACGCGATCGCCGGTTTCGGGTTTGGTCTGTTCGGTCATGAAAGGATCTCCCACTCCACATTAAGCCCGGCGGCACGTTGTTCCCCAACGTCACCGCGTTCAAGAAGGACAATACCTGAAACGGAAAATAATGGAATAATGTTAGCGTTATGAGTGATTTAGCTGTAAATTATTTTCAGAGACAGGTTGAAAATCGTAAACTAATTTGCCTGCCGCACGCTAACCCCCTTGATTTCAATGCCGTATGGTCAATCCGCCGCAGGAGGCAAATCGGGACTTGCCATGGTTCCCGCTCAGATTGTGTTGGTCAAGGCCGGGTGTGACAAAAGGATGCGGTATGCCGTGGCATACAAGCTGTTAGCGCTCGCGTCGCGAATCCCCCGAATCCGTAAAACCCTTGAACCCCGGAGCCATTCCACTACGGTTCCGCCGAGGCGGAAGATACCGCTGCAAAAACAGGGGAGGATATTATGTCCAACATCACAGCAAAGCTGCTGGCGACCGCGGTTGCGGTCACCTTCGTCACCGAAGCCGCGGCAACCGAATGGAATGTGTCGACCTGGGGCTCGCGTCGTGCCTTCACCGAGCACCTCCACAAGATCGCGGAACTGGTCTCGGAAAAGACCGGCGGCGAGTTCACCATGAACATCTCTTATGGCGGTCTGTCGAAGAACCGTGAGAACCTTGACGGTATCTCGATCGGTGCCTTCGAGATGGCGCAGTTCTGCGCGGGCTACCATGCCGACAAGAACCGCGCGATCACGGTTCTGGAATTGCCGTTCCTCGGCGTGTCCACGCTGGAAGAAGAAGTGGCCGTCAGCCACGCGGTCTATGCCCATCCGGCCGTGGCCGAGGAAATGGCGCAGTGGAACGCCAAGATGCTGATGACCTCGCCCATGCCGCAGTACAACCTTGTGGGCACCGGCGATCCGCGTGACGAACTGGCCGAATTCGACGGCATGCGCGTGCGCGCGACCGGCGGTCTGGGCAAGGCCTTTGCCGCCGTCGGTGGTGTGCCGACCTCGGTCACCTCGTCCGAGGCCTATCAGGCGATGGAAAGCGGTGTCGTGGATACGGTGGCCTTTGCCCAGCACGCGCACCTGTCCTTTGGCACCATCAATCAGGCTGACTGGTGGACCGCGAACCTGAACCCCGGCACGGTGAATTGTCCCATCGTCGTGAACATCGACGCCTATGAGTCGCTGCCGGACGATCAGCGTCAGGCACTGGACGAGTCCGTGGACGAAGCGATCGCCTATTACCTCGAGAACTACGGCATGCTGCTGCAGCGCTGGGACGAGGTGCTGGCAGAGAAGAACGTGCAGAAGGTCATGATCTCGGACGAAGAGCTGTCGAAGTTCAGGGAAGTGGCGGGCAAGCCCATTCATGATGCATGGATCGCGGACATGAGCGCACAGGGCCTGCCGGCGCAGGAGCTCTATGATCTTGTCTTCTCGACGCTGGAGAAAGTGCGCGCCTCGAACTGAGGCGCCACGCGTCCCGGCCCGGTGCCGGGCTTTTGCCGGATGTGCGCGTGCGGGGAAACCCGCGCGCGCGACGGCGTACCAAAATCAATAGCGGAGTAAGCCGATGGCCGGACATGCCTCTGTCCTCGAAGACGACAGTCTGCTGTCCAGACTGGACCGATTGCTGTCACGTCTGGAATTGGGGATGGCTTTTGTCTCGGGTGTGTTCGCCTTCGGGCTTATGTGTCTGGCGGTGATCTCGGTCTCTGGCCGCAACCTGTTCAACGAACCGCTGCGCGGTTACGTCGACTGGATCGAGGCGGCGATGCCTTTCATCGCGATCTTCGGGATTTCCTTCGTGCAGCGCGCGGGTGGTCACATCCGGATGGACATCGTCGTGGGCGCTTTGAAGGGGCGGTTCCTGTGGCTGGCCGAGTTTATCACGACTTTCGCGATCCTGATTCTGATGGTGTTGCTGGTCTGGGGGACGTGGGCGCATTTCGACCGAAGCTTCGATTTCAGCGCCCCGAACTGGAGCCGCGACAGCTCTATCGATATCGGTCTGCCGATCTGGCCCGCCAAGCTGGTGGTGCCGGTGGCGTTTGCGGTGATCTGCCTGCGGCTGGTCCTGCAACTATGGGGCTACGGGCGGGCCTTTGTGCTGGGGTTGAGTGAGCCGGTGGCGGTGCCGCTGGTCCAGTCGGCCGCAGAAATGGCGGCGGCGGAAGCCGATCAGGTGCAGGGGCACGACACATGACAAGCATCGAGATCGGGCTTTGGGTGACTGGCGGTATGCTGGTCATGGTGGTTCTGGGCATGCGCGTCGCCTTTGCGGCGGCGATGGCGGGAATGGTCGGGCTGATCTGGATCTTCTGGTCCAAGAAGGGCTACGACCCGGAAGAATTTGGCTGGGCGCTGACCGTGGCGGTCAAGACGGCAGGGCAGGTGCCGCATGGCAAGGTGTCCTCTCAGGCGCTGTCGCTGATCCCAACCTTCATTCTGATCGGCTATCTGGCCTATTACGCCGGACTGACCCGCGCGCTGTTCGAGGCCGCAAAACGCTGGATCGCATGGGTTCCGGGCGGGCTGGCGGTTTCGACCGTCTTTGCCACCGCAGGCTTTGCCGCCGTGTCGGGGGCTAGCGTGGCGACAGCGGCGGTATTTGCCCGCATTGCCATCCCCGAGATGCTGAAGGTCGGCTATGACAAACGGTTCGCGGCGGGCGTTGTCGCGGCGGGCGGCACGCTGGCCTCCCTGATCCCGCCGTCGGCGATCCTTGTGATCTATGCGATCATCGTGGAACAGGACGTGGGCAAACTGCTGCTGGCGGGCTTCATCCCCGGCATGTTCTCGGCGCTGATCTATGGACTGCTGATCATCGGACTGGCCCTGACGATCAAGGGCTTTGGCCCGCCGGTGCGCGGTTTCACATGGCGTGAACGCTTTGTCAGTCTTCCGCCAGCGCTGCCCATCGTGGCGGTTGTCGTGATCATCATCTTCTTTGTCTACAACCCCTTTGGGGGCGACAGCTGGGGCACGCCGACAGAGGGGGGCGCTATCGGCGCGTTCATCGTCTTCCTGATGGCGTTGTTCCGGGGCATGCGCCTGCCAGAGTTGAAAGACGCGCTGGTGGAAACCGCCAAGCTGTCGATCATGATCTTCACGATCATCTGGGGCGTGCTGATCTACGTGCGGTTCCTGGGCTTCGCCGATCTGCCTAGCGCCTTTTCCGACTGGCTGACCGCGCTGCCCTATTCGCCGATGCTGATCCTTGTGTGCATCCTGCTGGCCTATGCGGTCCTGGGCATGTTCATGGATGCCATCGGGATGCTGCTGTTGACGCTGCCGGTGGTCTATCCCGCGATCATGGCGCTGAATGGGGGCGAGTTCGTGTCGGCCGAGGAAAGCGCGTTCGGCATGTCGGGTCCGATGTGCGCGATCTGGTTCGGGATCCTCGTGGTGAAGATGGCAGAGTTCTGCCTGATCACGCCCCCCATCGGGCTGAACTGCTTCGTGGTGGCTGGCGTGCGGCCTGAACTGTCCGTGCAGGATGTGTTCCGCGGGGTGACACCTTTCTTCCTCGCGGACGCGGTGACGATTGCCCTGTTGGTGATGTTCCCGTGGATCGTTCTCTGGCTGCCGTCGCTGGCGGGGTGACAAAAAAGAAAGGCCGCCTGCTGGCGGCCTTTCTCTGTTGAGCTTTGCTCTTAGCCTTTTCCGCCCTTGCCACCGGAGCCGGAACCGCCCTTGCCGCCGCCGCCTTTTCCGCCACCACTGCCGCCTGCGGCGCCACCGCCGGACCCGGCCTTGCCATCGCTGGCCGAGCCGCCCGTTTTGCCAAAGGCATTTCGGGTCAAGACGCCGCGCATTTCAGCCTCGCCGGGGGTGCCGGCGCTTTTGAGTTGATTGGCATCGTGGTTCTTTGACAGCACCGTATCCTCGGCCGTTGCCCAGGGGTTGCCATGGTCGGCCAATGCGGCGCCGCTGCCAAGGGCGAGCGCTGCCGCCGCCACCGTTGCGATCCATTTGTTCAATTCACTGCTCCTCACATCTAAGCCCAGTTGTTCGCGCCCGGGAAAGATATTCATGAAGCGATATATATCAAGGTTGGAATTTAAAGTCGCGGCGGGAAAGCGCCTAAAGTTGTTCCGGCCTCGTCCTGCCTTTGGAACGTCAGGGGCAAAGGCATAGCCAACGCGGCGCTGAGATCGCCGCAGGTCAATATTTCAAGCAGGCTGACAGCTCGGATGTCGAAGTCAGGCGGCGCGGGTCAATTGTGCCCTTGTGGCCGCCGCCAGCCGCCGGATGCCTTCCTCCAGCCGATCCGGCGGATTGAGGGTAAAGTTGATCCGCATGGCGCGGCGGTTCTGGCCCAAAGGGTCGAACACGCTGGAGGGCGAAATGCAGACGCCGTGTTCCAACCCCGTTTCCATCAGCAGGTTGGTGTCGAACGACGGGTCACGCGCCACAGCCCAGACGAACATGCCGCCAGTTGGCACATCCCAGTCAAAGTGATCCGACAGGTGTTCCGTCATCGCGGCGCAGAGCGCGTCGCGTCGGCTGCGATAAAGGGACAGCATGTCCGGCAGTATGCGCCCGGGCAAATCTGCCTCCATCGCGGCAAGGGCGATGCGCTGGGTCAGGCCGCTGGTGAACATGTCGCTGCTCTGCTTGGCCTTGGTCATGGCGGCGATGATCTCGGGGGCCGCGATGGCCCAGCCGACGCGCAGGCCGGGGGCCAGAATCTTGGACACGGTGCCAAGGTAGATCACCGGTCCGGTATAGGGCGCAGAACCATCGGCAGACAGATCAAGGATGCGGGGCAGGGGTGTGCCGTCATAGTAGAGATGGCCATAGGGATCATCTTCCACCAGCCAGGTGCCGGTTTCCTCGGCCGCCGCCAGCAGCGCCTGTCTTTGGTCCAGCGGAACGAGCCGCCCTGAAGGGTTGGAGAAATTCGGCACGGTATAGGCGAATTGCGCCCCGTCAAAGGCCGCGCGGGCGTCGAACCCGTTCTGCTCCAGCAGCATCGGACGGTAGGCCGGTTGCCGCGGTTTCCACGTGTCGATGGCACCGAGGTAGGCAGGCGATTGCGCCGCGATGGTGTCACCGGGGTTCAGCAGGATCTTGCCCGTCAGTTCCAGGGCATGAGAGCCGCCAGTCGTCACGATGACATTTTGCCGGGTCAGGCGGACGGTGTCGCTGCTGTGATCGGTGGCAATGCGGTCACGCAGTTCCGGCAGGCCGTCGATTGGCGAATAAGCCAGTGTATCGCCGGGGTGGTCTGCCACCGCGCGGGCGGCGAACTCCGACAACTCCGCCACCGGCCATGTGGAAGGATCCGGCAATCCGCCGCCCAGATTGACGAGGCCGGGAATGCGACCCGCAGCCAGGAAGGTCTGCGTCACGTCATTGGTGTCGTTCAGCCAATCGGCAAAGGCGCGGCGGTTGCTCATGGGGTCTCTCCAAGTGCCGAGGCGCCCCGGTGGGCGCTGTCACGGCTCCGTAACATGAAAAGGTTACCCAGTGCCAACGGCAGACTGGCTGATCGAAAAACGAATGCGCGATGCGAAAACCTCTTGTTGAAATCCGTTTGCTTCCGTATTTCCGGAAATATGAAAAATGCAGCTCTCACCGCCCTCTCGGCTCTTGCCCATCCCCGGCGTCTGGACGTTTTTCGCCTGCTCATGCGGCGCTACCCGGACAATGTCGCGGCGGGCGAGATTGCCGAGGCGCTGGACCTGCCGGCCTCCAGCCTTTCGGCGGCGCTGGCGCAATTGCGCGGGGCGGGGCTGATCACCCAGACGCGCAGCGGAACATCGCTGCGCTACGGTGCCGACACCCGGGGTGCCGGTTCCCTGATGGACTATCTCTGGGCGGATTGCTGCCGTGGCCGCCCGGAGTTCTGCCTGCCCAATTCTGCTCAGGAGCCCGAAATGGCTGACCGCAAATACAATGTGCTGTTCATCTGCACCGGCAATTCAGCCCGGTCGATTTTTGCCGAGACTCTGCTGCGCGAGATCGCGGGAGACCGCTTTGCGGTCCATTCCGCAGGCACGCGCCCGTTCAGCGAACTGAACCCCGTCGCCCTGCAGGTCCTGCGGGACAAGGGGCATGACATTTCCAACCTGCGGTCCAAGAACGTGGCCGAATTTCAGGGTCAGACCGCCCCGGCACTGGATTTTGTTTTCACCGTCTGTGACCGCGCCGCCAACGAGGAATGCCCGCCGTGGCCGGGCCAGCCGATGACCGGTCACTGGGGGCAGCCTGACCCGGTCAAGACCAGGGGCAATGACGCCGAAAGATTGCTGGCATTCCAGCAGGTCTATGGTGCACTGCGCAACCGTATCATGGCCTTCGCGGCCCTGCCCATCGACACGCTGGACCGCAACAGCTTGCAGGCGAAGATCGATGATATCGCCAAGACGAAGGACAACGCATGACCACCTACGCCATCAACGGCCTTGGCCGGATCGGGAAACTCATCGTCAAGCCGATGCTCGACGCCGGGGATTCCATCGCCTTTCTGAACGACGCTGTGGGGGATCCGGCGATGCATGCGCATCTGCTGGAATTCGACACGGTGCATGGCCGCTGGAACGCGGATTTTTCCGCCGATTCGGACAGCATCACCATCAACGGCACGCGCATCCCGGTCTACGGGAAGCGCAGCCTTGACGATCTGCCGCTGGACGGCGTCGACGTGGTCATCGACTGCACCGGCTACTACAAGACCGCAGACCGCATCGCCCCCTATTTCGAACGTGGCGTGAAAAAGGTCGTCGTCTCTGCCCCGGTCAAGGACGGCGGCGCGGTGAATATCGTCTACGGGGTCAACGACGACATCTACAAGGCGGATGAGCACAGGATCGTCACCGCCGCCTCCTGCACCACCAACTGCCTCGCGCCGGTGGTCAAGGTGATCCACGAAAACCTCGGCATCAAGCATGGCTCGATCACCACGATCCATGACGTGACCAACACCCAGACCATCGTGGACCGGCCCGCCAAGGACCTGCGTCGTGCCCGCTCGGCGCTGAATTCGCTGATTCCCACGACGACGGGCTCCGCCACTGCGATCACGCTGATCTACCCCGAACTCAAGGGCCGCCTGAACGGACACGCGGTGCGGGTGCCGCTGCTGAACGCCTCGCTCACCGATTGCGTCTTCGAGGTCGAACGCGAAACCACCGCCGAAGAGGTCAACGCCCTGTTCAAGGCCGCCGCCGAAGGCGCGCTGAAAGGCATCCTCGGCTATGAGGAGCGTCCGTTGGTTTCGACCGATTACACGAACGACCCGCGCAGCGCGATCGTGGATGCGCCGTCGACCATGGTGATCAACGGCACGCAAGTGAAGATCTATGCCTGGTATGACAATGAATGGGGCTACGCGCACCGCTTGGTCGATGTGGCGCACATGGTGGGCAAGAGCCTCTGACCTGCTTCTTTGGGTTGAAAATACCTCGGGGTGAATTTGTCCCGGACTTGTTCCGGGGCCAACAGGGGCCGCGCCCCTCAATCCCACCCACCCTCCAGACCGGAGCCCGGACATGACAGACTCCGTTTCGCAACGCCCCGAGGGGTTGGCCGCCTATGTTGCGGTCACCGCCGCCTACTGGGCCTTCATGCTGACCGACGGGGCGCTCAGGATGCTGGTGTTGTTGCACTTTCACACGCTGGGCTTTTCGCCTGTGCAACTGGCCTATCTGTTCCTGCTTTATGAATTCGCGGGCATCGTCACCAATCTCTCGGCAGGGTGGATCGCGGCGCGGTTCGGGCTCACCTCGACGCTCTATGCGGGGCTGTCGCTGCAGGTGGTGGCGTTGCTGGCGCTGTCGCAGCTGAATCCGGCCTGGGGTCTGGGGGCCTCGGTGATCTTTGTCATAGCGGTGCAGGGCCTGTCCGGGGTGGCCAAGGACCTGTCCAAGATGTCGGCCAAATCGGCCGTGAAACTGTTGGCGCCGTCGGGGCAGGGCGGATTGTTCCGATGGGTGGCGGTGCTGACCGGCTCCAAGAATGCGATCAAGGGACTCGGCTTTTTGTCCGGCGCGGCGATGCTGGCTCTGTTCGGCTTTGTCCCGGCGGTTCTGGGCATGGCGGCGGTTCTGGGCGCCGTGCTGCTGGTCGTCAGCCTGCGGATGCCGGGCGGCCTGCCCACCGGCAGGAAAGACGCCAAGTTCAAAGAGGTCTTTTCCAAGGACCCCAACGTGAACTGGCTGTCGCTGGCGCGGGTCTTTCTCTTCGGCGCGCGTGACGTCTGGTTCGTGGTCGGCATTCCGGTCTATTTCTACGCGGTGCTCTCGGACGGCTCAGAGGCGGGCAACCGCTTTGCCTTTTTCACCATCGGCAGCTTCATGGCGGTCTGGACGATCCTCTACGGTGCCGTGCAGGCCTATGCGCCCAAGGCGCTGCGCGCGGCCTCTCGGTCCGGGGCAGAGATCGTGGCCGCCGCGCGTGGCTGGGCGCTTTCGCTGACGGTGATACCGGCGGTGCTGGCGCTGCTGGTCTATGTCACCGGCGATCCGGCGACCTGGCTGACGGTGGTGATCATCGCGGGACTGCTGATCTTCGGCGCGCTTTTCGCGGTCAACTCCTCACTGCACAGCTACCTGATCCTTGCCTTTTCCAAGGGGGAGCGCGTGACCATGGACGTCGGCTTTTACTATATGGCAAACGCGGCAGGGCGCCTGTTGGGCACGCTTTTGTCCGGCCTCAGCTATCAGGTCGGCGGCTTGCCCCTTTGCCTTGCGACGGCGGCCGTCATGGTGGCGATCAGCGCCCTGGCGGCGTCCAGACTTCAGGCGGATGGGGCGTGAAGAAAAACCATGGTCGCGATGAGGATTGCCGAGCCGATCCATAGCAAATAGCTTGTAGCCTTAACCGCCGTTAAATGGTTGCCGCGATCTTGCAGACTTCCGGAATATTGTTGATCGGGCACAGCCATGTCGAAGCACTGCGCCTTGCCGAGCAGGAGGCGCCGTCCGGGCGTCTGACCATCCACAATCTCAGCCACCTCGGACGCCGCGGCCTCGTGATCGGGCGTCGCGTGCCAAGATTGCTGCGGGCAATCGCCTTGGGGCTTCGGCCTCACGCGGTGTGCCTGTGCTTGATGGGCAACCAGCACAACATTCACGGACTGTTCGAGCATCCGGTTCCGTGGAGCCTTGGTCCGTTGGGGACGGATACGCCGACGCCGGATGGGCAGTCACGAGTCGTCCTGCCCGAAAGCGTGATGCGTGATGTTCTGGATCGTGAAATCGCCCCTTTGAACAGCCTCGCGCAGATGCTGTTCCAAACCTGGCCGAAAGCGCGCCGCCTGATCCTTGCGCCACCGCCTCCGGTGGGGGCGCTGGGTCGGGAGATCGATCTGCCCAGACATTTCGAAGACCGGGCATCGGTCCGGCTTGCGCCGCGGTCGCTGCATCGTCGGCTCTACGAGCTACAAAACGACCTGTACGGCGAATACGCCAAGACCTGCGGAGCAGAGATCGTGGGCCCGCTGGATCACGTGAAGACGAAGGACGGTTTTCTGGCGCCCGCGTTCTGGGGGCGTGATCCGACACACGGCAATCTGGCCTATGGGCGTGTGATGCGGGACCGTCTTCTTGAAACCGTTAGGGAGGAACCATGACGCATCCGTACAAGGGGCTTCCCGATCATCAATTCTGGAAACGGGCGCCGGGGCTTGCGCAGCCAGAGTTGCTGGACCCCATGATTGCCGCACCTTTCGGGATTTCGCGCACGGACAAGATCGTGACGGCGGGCAGTTGTTTTGCTCAGCATGTGGCGCGGGCCCTGTCGGACGCAGGCTTTGACCACCATGTCACCGAAGCGGCACACCCGCTTGTTGATGAGGAAACCGCGCGCAAGCATCAGTTTGGCGTTTACTCTGCCAGATATGGAAACGTCTACACCGCCCGGCAGTTGCGGCAACTTCTGGAGCGGGCCTTCGGTCAGTTCGAACCGGAAGAAAAGGTTTGGGTGTCCCCTGAGCCCGGAACCGGTGTCGTCGATCCGTTCCGACCGCAGGTGCAGCCGAATGGCTTTACCGATGCGGAGGAATTGCAATTGGATCGCAGGCAACATCTGGCCTGTGTTCGCCGGGCGATCGAAGACATGGATGTCTTTGTCTTCACGATCGGCCTGACCGAGGCTTGGGAAGACCGGCGCGATGGTGCTGTGTTTCCACTCGCACCGGGTGTTGCCGGCGGATCCTATGCACCAGAGCGGTACGGCTTCGTCAACTTTGGGGTCGATGAGTGCCGAAGTGACCTCTTTGCCGCGATTTCCTTGATCCGAGAGCGCAATCCCAAGGTCCGCATCGTCCTGACGGTGTCACCGGTTTCGCTGAACGCGACTTACATGCCCAGGCATGTTCTCGTATCGACGACCTGGTCCAAGGCCGTTTTGCGGATCGTGGTCGAAGACGCGGTTCAGGCCTTTGCCGACACGGTCTACTTCCCCTCTTTCGAGATAATCACCAGCCCGCACTTGCGCGGGCGTTACATCGCGACAGATGGCAGAGAAGTCCTGCTGGAGGGCGTTGATCACGTGATGCGCGTGTTTCTGAAGCACTTTGGCGACGGTAGCAGCGATGCGATCCCGCAGCCCGCGCCGCGGGAGGAAAGACAGGAACAGGGCGACGAGGTCCGCAAATGGGCCGAAGCGCTTTGCGATGAAGAGGCGATTGACCGGAGGTAGCCGTTCGGGCTGGCCCC
The DNA here is from genome assembly GCF_052266595.1 of Antarctobacter jejuensis. Lineage (NCBI taxonomy): Bacteria > Pseudomonadati > Pseudomonadota > Alphaproteobacteria > Rhodobacterales > Roseobacteraceae > Antarctobacter > Antarctobacter jejuensis. The sequence goes on from NZ_JBQQXJ010000013.1 coordinate 10,884, forward strand.
GGTACTAACGTTCGGAACGGCGACGTGCCCGCGGTCAGGTGTCGTCCAGCAGTTCCTGCAACCCTGCTTCGAAGGCCTCGAAGGCCGCGCCGATCCGGTCCTCGATCTGCTGCTGATAGGCCATGGCCAGGGGCAGCAGGTCCGTCATCAGGGCGCGCCCCTTGTCCGTCAGGGCCAGCCGCACCAGCCGCCGGTCGCCCGAATCCACCGTCTTGGCGATATACCCGGCGGCCTCCAGTCGCGAGGCCGCGCGGCTGACCTTGCTTTTCTCCATCGCGACTCGCGCTTCGATGTCCCGGACCGAAACGGTTGTCGCGCCGTCGATCGGCTGGGCAAGGTGCACCAGAACACGCCATTCCGGGATCGAGACGCCGAACCGCTCGCGATATTGGCGCGCCAGTTCCTCCGACGTCTTTTCGGCAGCAACGGCAAGCCGGTAGGGCGTGAAACGGCTCAGGTCGAAATCGGGCAGGGCAGTGCGGTCTTTCATGGCGGGGCCTCAAAGATCTACGGGCTTTACAACATTAGACTTGACTTCATTGCATTTGCAACGAATAACTGCCGCAACGACAGGACAGGCGATGGGAGGACATCACATGACCCGTTTTGACTTGCCTCAGGGCATGGTACGCGCTGCGAATTACGCTGGCACACAAGAGGGCTATATGCCCGGTTTCGGCAATGATTTCGAAACAGAGGCGCTGCCCGACGCGCTGCCGCAGGGCATGAACTCACCGCAGAAATGCAACTACGGTCTTTACGGCGAACAGTTGAGCGGCACCGCCTTTACCGCCAATCCGCCCGAACGGACGTGGTGCTATCGCATCCGGCCTTCCGTCAAACATTCGGCGCGCTATCAGAAGATTGATCTGCCCTACTGGAAATCCGCGCCCAACGTGGACCCGGACGTGATCTCGCTTGGCCAGTACCGCTGGGATCCGGTGCCGGTGCAGGACGGGCTGACATGGCTGACCGGTATGCGCACCATGACCACGGCAGGTGATGTGAACACGCAGGTGGGCATGGCAAGCCATATCTACCTTGTGACCGAGTCAATGAAGGATGCCTATTTCTTCTCGGCCGATTCCGAACTGCTGGTTGTCCCGCAAGACGGGCGACTGCGCTTTGCCACCGAACTGGGCATCATCGACGTCGAACCCAAGGAGATCGCCATTATCCCGCGCGGCCTAGTCTACCGGGTCGAGGTGCTGGAAGGGCCGTGCCGTGGTTTCGTCTGCGAGAACTACGGGCAGAAATATGAACTGCCCGGGCGTGGTCCGATCGGGGCCAACTGCATGGCCAACCCGCGTGATTTCAAGGCTCCGGTGGCGGCCTATGAGGATCGCGAGGTGCCATCGACCCTGACCGTCAAGTGGTGCGGCCAGTTCCATGAGACGCAGATCGGGCAATCGCCGCTGGATGTGGTTGCGTGGCACGGCAACTATGCGCCCTACAAGTATGATCTGCGCACCTATTGCCCGGTCGGCGCGATCCTGTTCGACCACCCCGATCCGTCGATCTTTACCGTGCTGACCGCGCCATCGGGCGTGCCGGGCACCGCGAACATCGACTTCGTGCTGTTCCGCGAACGCTGGATGGTGGCGGAAAACACCTTCCGCCCGCCATGGTATCACAAGAACATCATGTCCGAGCTGATGGGCAACATCTACGGCCAGTACGATGCCAAGCCGCAAGGCTTCGTGCCCGGCGGGATGTCGCTGCACAACATGATGCTGCCGCACGGGCCGGACAAGAATGCGTTCGAGGGCGCGTCGAACGCCAACCTTGGCCCCGACAAGCTGGACAACACCATGTCCTTCATGTTCGAGACCCGGTTCCCGCAGCATCTGACTGCCTTCGCAGCCAACGAGGCACCGCTGCAGGACGATTACATCGATTGCTGGGACAGCCTTGAGAAGAAGTTCGACGGCACGCCCGGAAAGAAATGAGCACCGCCGCCGCAACCGTTCTGATCCTGGCTGCCGTGGTCTTTTTGTGCCTCATCGGCTGGTTGATCTTCCGCGTTGAAAAGGCAACTCGCCCGGGGGACACCAAAGGACGCGGCGATGGCGGCGCCGTGACGCCCGTTCTTGGCGGGGACTCTCCGCGCAACGCCAATGATGACAAGGAACCCTCGTTCTGGTCGGGCCTGTTCGGCGGCGATGGCGGCGGCTCTGACGGTGGCGGGGGTGGCGGCGACGGTGGCGGCGGCTAAAGATTTATCGCCTGTGCGATCAAACAGACAGACAAGGACGACAGATGCCCCTTCAACGTTCCTGGGTGGAGAGCGCGAACTCCCCCGACACTGATTTTCCCCTGAACAACCTGCCCTATGGGGCGTTCCAGGATGAAAACGGCGAGGCGCATTGCGGCGTCGCCATCGGGGACATGATCCTCGACATCACCGCGCTGGAAAACGACGGGCTGATCCAGATGCAGGATGAGGAAGAGGTGTTCTTCTTCGGCGACTGGACCGAATTCATGGCGCTGGGCCCCGAAGCCTGGGCCGCGTTCCGCGAGACGATCACCGGCATGCTGGCCGAGGATGCACCAGATGCCGAGGCCCTGACCGCCTATATGGTCCCGCAGGCCGGGACCAAGATGCTGATGCCCTTCGCAGTGTCGGAATACACCGATTTCTATGCCTCGAAGAACCACGCCACCAATGTTGGCACCATGTTCCGTGGCCCGGAAAACGCGCTGCCGCCGAACTGGCTGTCGATCCCGATCGGCTACAACGGGCGGGCCTCTTCGGTCGTTGTCTCCGGCACCGACGTGCGCCGCCCCTGGGGGCAGTTGAAAGGGCCGAACGAGGATCTGCCCCGCTTTGCCCCCTGCGCGCGTTTCGATCTGGAACTGGAAATGGGTGCCATCGTCGGACAGGATTCCGAAGGTCCGGTGACCGTGGCCGAAGCGGACGAGATGATCTTTGGTTATGTGCTGCTGAACGACTGGTCCGCTCGTGACATTCAGGCGTGGGAGTATCAGCCGCTGGGGCCGTTTCAGTCCAAGGCGACGGCGACTTCCATCAGCCCGTGGATCGTGCCCAAGGCGGCGCTGGAACCCTTCCGCGTATCCACGCCGGATCGGGACCGGGTGCTTCTGGATTACCTGAAAGAGCCGGGCCCGATGCTGTACGACATTCAGCTTGAGGTTGGCCTTGCGCCCGAGGGCAAGGCAGAGACGGTGATCGCCCGGACCAACTATCGCGAGATGTATTACTCATCCGCCCAGCAACTGGCGCATCACACCACCAGCGGCTGCCCGATGTCGGTGGGCGATCTGCTGGGATCCGGCACCATTTCCGGCCCTGAAAAAGACGCCCGCGGAGCGCTGCTGGAACTCAGCTGGGGCGGCAAGGAGCCGGTCACTCTGGACACCGGAGAGACGCGCAGTTTTCTGGAGGACGGCGATCGGCTGACCCTGCGTGGCGCTGCCATGGGGGACGGCTATCGCGTCGGCTTTGGCGAATGTACCGGTACGGTTCTGCCTGCGCTGGATGATCCCTACGGGGGGCGGGGATGACGCTAGCCGCCCTGTTGCCACTGAAGGATGGACTCCACAGGCCAGAACAACATCAGCACGTTCAGAACCAGACCGTCCCGGATCAGGAAGGCGGTCAGGATCTCCATGCCGATCACGATGGCCACGCTGACCCAGACCGGCAGCACGCGCGCAAGGTAGAACCCGACCACCATCGCAAACAGGTCGAAGACGGAATTGATCACGCTGTCGCCGTTGTAATCCAGCGAGATCGTCACCGCGCGGTAACGATCGATGACCAGCGGCGTGTTTTCGACCACCTCCCAACCGGCCTCGACGATCAGGCTGAGCGCGAGGCGGATGTTCAGATCAAGGCGCCGCGCGACAAGCGCCAGCACGCCGAAAAAGACAAAGCCGTGGATCAGATGGCTGGGCGAATAAAGATCCAGCAGGTGCTGGCTACCCTCGACGGCGGGCGCGCCGGGACCGGCCCAGAAATCCACGCGACCACAGGGGCAGATCAGATCGCGCCCCATCATGAGCAGGATGACCGCCAGTATGATGGCGGTTGTCAGAGTTAATATCGCGGGTTTGGTGATCTTAGTCATGGCCCGCGATGCAACCACAACGGCGCTGTAGCGTCCAGAGACTTGAGAGGTTCGAAATGAACAAGGCCTTTGCCTCTGCCGGCGACATGGCAGAAAAGAAAACGTCTTTCACACAGGTGGGTGAGGGGCTCTATGCCTTCACCGCCGAGGGTGATCCCAATACCGGCGTCATCATCGGCGACGACAGCGTGATGATCGTCGAGGCGCAGGCCACGCCGCGCCTTGCCCGCAAGGTGATCGAGCATGTCCGTTCTGTGACGGACAAGCCGATCAGCCACCTTGTCCTGACTCATTACCACGCGGTGCGGGTGCTGGGCGCCTCGGCCTATGGAGCGCGGGAAATCATCATGTCCGACGTGGCGCGGTCGATGGTGGCCGAACGCGGGCAAGAGGACTGGGACAGCGAGTTCGACCGCTTCCCGCGCCTGTTCCAGGGCCATGAGGAAATCCCCGGCCTGACATGGCCGACCACGACATTCAGCGAGTCCATGACCGTCTACCTTGGCAACCGCCGCGTCGACATCATGCATCTGGGCCGCGCCCATACGGCCGGTGACGCGGTGGTCTGGGTGCCCGATCAAGAGGTCATGTTCACCGGCGACATCGTCGAATACCACTCGGCCTGCTATTGCGGCGACGGGCATTTCGGCGACTGGGAAGACACGCTGGCCAACATCGCCATGTTTGAACCCAAGAGCATCGCGCCGGGACGCGGAGATGCGCTTGTGGGCGAAGAGATGGTCGCCAATGCCATCGCCTCGACCGCCGATTTCGTGAATTCCACCTACAAGCCGGTGGCCAAGGTCGTCGCCCGGGGCGGCTCGCTGAAAGAGGCGTGGGATGCCTGCCGGGCGGAATGTGACCCCAAGTTCAGCGACTATGCGATCTACGAACACTGCCTGCCCTTCAACGTCGCCCGCGCCTATGACGAGGCCCGTGGCATCGACACGCCTCGGGTGTGGACGGCAGAGCGGGACAAGGAAATGTGGAACGCTTTGCAGGGGTGACAAATGGAACTCGGAGACGGCTTGAAGTTCTTGGGCGAGCATCTTGAGCCCAGCGTGGTTGCTCGAATTCTCGAAGCTTGCACCCTTTGGATTGACCCCAAGTGCTACGCTCTGTTGCCCACCTGGTCGCCGTACACCTACCGAAAAGCTCCTCTTTTCAAGGCGAACTGGATAGATCGGCAAACTAACAAGGAAGTTCCAAAGCACGAGGGAAATGTCGCAGCGAGCAAGGCTCAGAATAGGTATCTGGGAATCAAAGGGCGCAACGCGGATACCCGCCCAAACTGGGCATGCTGCCACGTCTGGGGAAATGATGACCCCCGATTTCAAAGTGCTCATGCTGAGGTAAACGACCCACGCTATTTCACTTGCCCAGCCAATATGGTTTTGGTGCCGTCGCCGCTAAAAACGTTTACCGATACGATTCCAGAGGTGAAGGCCGCCCTGAGATATGCAGCCTTCTTGTTGTATGGTTTTGTTCCAGAAGGGCGGGATCCGCCACATGAATTGGAGGCCGGAGACTTTTTGCCGGATGAGTGGCGGGAATTCAGGGAAATAAGGTACGTCCCGATGAGCGCAACTATCGAAGCGAGCATCCGCGCTCGGTACTCGGAGCTTCTGCGTCTTCAGGAGCTGGTCGGCACTCAATACCCCGGCGGGCAAGTGACTGATGTTGCCAATTACTGGAAATTGAAGACCCCTCAGAGCCTTTTCGCCTTGTGGCCCGGTGTTGGGTCAGCTCCTCAAGAACAGTAGTGAGGGAAAATCAGATGATCCACGACCGCTACCAACTGGCGTTCAAACTATACCCTTACGCACGCTCTTCGGATCAGGACGCAGCAAGCCCTGTCCGGCACCCGGTGGTCGTCATGGGCGGCGGCCCCATCGGCATCGCCACGGCGCTGGACCTTGGCCTTCAGGGCATCCCGGTCGTTGTGTGCGACGATCACGAGGGGATCGGGCAGGGCAGCCGTGCCATCTGTTTTGCCAAACGCAGCCTTGAGATCGCCGACCGCTATGGTGCTGGCAAACCTATGCTGGGCAAGGGCGTGGTTTGGAACCTCGGCAAGGTCTTTCACGATGACCGCAAGGTGTTCGAGTTCAACCTGCTGCCCGAGGACGGCCATAAATTCCCGGCTTTCATCAACCTGCAACAGCCCTATTTCGAACGCTTCCTTGTGGAACGCGTAAGGGAGGCGCAGGCGCAGGGTGCGCCCATCGAAATCCGCGGCAAGAACCGGGTCGACAATGTCACCGTGCATGACGACCATGCGGTGCTGGAGATCACCACACCCGAGGGGCCGTATACCGTCGAGGCAGACTGGCTGATCGGCTGTGATGGCGCCTCCAGCCCGCTGCGCAAGATGATGGGACTGGATTTCGAAGGTCGGGTATTCGAGGACAGCTTTCTCATCGCCGACATCAAGATGGTGAACGAGGAGTTCCCGACGGAACGCTGGTTCTGGTTCGAGCCGCACTTCAAATCCGGCGCCTCGACCCTCCTGCACAAGCAGCCCGATGGCGTCTGGCGAGTCGATTTCCAGATCGGCTGGCACGTGGATCGCAAGAAAGAACTGCAAGAGGAAAACGTCCGCGCACGGCTGGATGCGATGTTGCCGGGGGTCGAATACGAGATCGTCTGGACCTCGATCTATACCTTCCAATGCCGCCGGATGAAGAAATTCCGCCACGGGCGCGTGATTTTTGCCGGGGACGCGGCGCATCAGGTTTCGCCCTTTGGTGCACGCGGCGCGAATTCCGGGATGCAGGATGTGGACAACCTGGGCTGGAAGCTGGGGCTGGTGATCGGTGGCAAGGCTCCGGAGGCGCTGCTGGACAGCTATGATGCCGAACGCATCCATGGGGCCGATGAGAATATCCTGAATTCCACCCGCTCGACCGATTTCATCACCCCGAAATCCAAGATCAGCCATGTCTTCCGCAACGCGGTGCTGGATCTGGCCGAGCATTATGCCTTTGCCCGGCCTCTGGTAAACTCCGGTCGGCTGTCGGTGCCCTGCACATACGATGGCGGTCCCCTGAACGGCGAAGATGCGCTGCCCGGTGGACCGGCCCGGACGCGTCCCGGCAGCCCGTGCCCGGATGCCCCGGTGGCGGACGGTTTCCTGCTGGACCGGATTGGCGGTGACTTTGTGCTGCTGGCGATCGGGGCGGATGTTCCCGACAGCCTGCAAGAGGCTGGCTTGACCGTTCGTGGCCTGTCACTGAACGCTGAGGAGGGGCCTGAGGGGGCGTTGGCCGCGCGTTATCTGGGCGAGGCTGCAAGCGCGGTGTACCTGATCCGTCCGGATCAGCATGTTGTCGCCCGCTGGACCGGTTTTGATGAGGCCGCCGTGCGTTGCGCACTGCGCCACGCGATCGGAGTGGAGTGAGAGATGCCCGTGACCCTTGATCCCAATATCGTCGATGCCGACGGTTTCTATGCCCGGCTGATCGCGGCGCATGATGGCCTTTCGGATGAGGAAAGCGCGGCGCTGAATGCGCGGTTGATCCTGATCCTTGCCAATCAAGTGGGCGATGCCGAGGTGCTGGATGCGGCCATGAGCATGGCGAGAAATCCCGGCACGTGATCCTGCAATCCCGCATTCCCTACGACGTCGATGAGACACGGCCGTTGCCGGGCATCCGGCCCATGTCGCGCGACGATTGGCTATGGGTGGACGATGCCTATACCGGGCAGATGGCCGAGCGACGCAACCTGCTGTCGACGCGTCGCGCGGAGGTTCTGGCGCTTGATCTTGCGGCCTTGCCCGCAGCGCAGGAATTGCTTGAAGTTGCGTTGGAGCTGTTGCCGGACGGGCTTTTGCCAGAGGGTGAGGGCGTTCGCTGTGCCGATGGTGCATGGATCGCCACAGACAGGTCGGACCCGCTGGGCACCTTGGGGCGGATGTTCCAGCAGGATTTCTGCCTCATGGAAAAGCGCGGCGATCAGCACGTTCTGACGGGCGCGGTGTTGTGCTTTCCGGCCAGTTGGCGGCTGGATGAGAAATTCCTGCGTCCGCTGACGGGAATTCACGACCCCGTCGAAGACTATGATGCGGACATCGCCCGCCGTGTGCAGAGGCTGTTCGACGGCGTGCAGCCGGAGCGCCCGCTTTGGCGGTTCAACGCCTTGCCCTACGCTGATCCGGCCCTGCACCAACCACGGTCGGAACAGGCGCGCCGCGCCCCGGTGGGCGGCGAGGATGCGCCATTCCTGCGGTCAGAGCGGCAGTGCCTCGTGCGCCTGCCGCGGACAAGGGCGGTGGTCTTTTCGATCCACACCTTCGTGGTGGCGCGTCGCGATCAGGGGATGAAACGGTCGATCACATAGTGCATGTGGCCAGTCGAAGTCAGCACAACCAGCAGGCTGGTGACTGCTGCCATCTGGCTGACACGGCGCAGTCCCAAACCGCCCAGAAAGGCAAGCACGCCCGGTTTCGGTTTTGCTTCGAGGGGCTCTTGCAGTTTGGCGGGAATTTCGGGCTGGACGGGTTCCGGGTAGAGGGCATCGCAGATGTTCTGGGCGGCTTCGGCACTCTCGAATAGGGCATCCTCATCCGCGCTGCTCATCTGGTTGAAGCGGCGCGGGGAAACCAGAGCACGCAGCCGCAGAAAATCCTCCCGGTCGAGCAACACGTCCGGCGCATACCATTCAAGGATATCGGCAGAAGAGTGATTGAGCGCGGCGGCAACGGTTTCCGACAAAAGGCGCGCGGCGTCGTCTTCATCGGCGGCCATGCCGTCCACTGTGACGACTTCCAGCACAACCCGGGGTCCGAAATCGCTTTCCTCGTCGGGAATGACTGCAATGCCAAGGGTCTGGCCCATGACGCAGCCGCCGGTTTCCACCGTAGGGCTGTCCGGTTTGGCCCGTGGATCGAGGCGGGCAAGCACCTCTGCTGCAGTGGTTAGATATGGCGCGGGGTCAAGATCCTGCACGTCCGGCAGGATCAGACCAGCGTAAGGATAGTCAAATGTCATGTCACATTCCTCCGGCGGTTGTGTAGCCGCTGAAGGCAAGCTGCGCTGGAAAAATGTTTGCATTTGGGCGATTTCGCGAAAATACCGCGCAATCGCCCTCATTGTTTCCGTTCAGGAGGTCGAAATCCCCCTTAGCGGTGGATGCGCTCCGCCGCTGCTGCGATGGCCTGCTGATAGACCGTCGCCGCGTTCCATTCGTTCAGAACGCGGAAGTTATGCGTGCCGGGACCCCAGGGCTGACCCTTTTTCCAGCCTTTCTGGCGCAGGAAATTCGCGGTTGAGGCCAGCGCGTCAGATTGATTGTAGAAATCGACCCGACCGTCTCCATTGGCGTCGACGCCGTACTGCATCGCGTTTCCGGGCAGGAACTGGGTGTGGCCCAATTCGCCGTGGAAGGCGCCCTTTTGTCCGGGGGCCAGCATACCGCGATCCACCATCTTGAGCGCCGCGATGGCATGCGGGCGGAACAACTGCGGGCGGCGGCAGTCATAGGCAACCGTCAGGATCGAGTTGATTACAGGCTCTGTCCCCATGGTGCGGCCATAGCCGGTTTCCATGCCGTGAATGGACACGATGATGCCGGCGGGGACGCCGAACCGCTGTTCCAGCGAGTCGTAAAAGCCCTTGTTCTGGTTGATCCGTTTGCGCGCGCCATTTGCGAAGCTGTCCAGCGACCCAAGGCGGATCTTCACGAAGCGGTCAAAGCTGTATTTGACGCCCTTCTGGTTGCGGTCGGCGTTGATCGTCTTGGTCGAATACCGCGCGCCCATCAGCGCGTTGATCCCGCGATCACCGACTCCCGCAGCGCGGGCTTCCTTGGCGAATTCGCCTTTCCAGGCGTCAAAGCCGGATGCTGTGTTGCCACAACCCGCGGCAAAGGCGGGGGCGGCGGTCAGCAGGGCAAGGGCGAGTGCGGGCATGAGGCGGCGCATGAAAAAGACTCCCGAGTTTGATATACTTGACGCAGAGCGTAGCGGCAGCGCCAGAACGAGGAAAGGGGGAACTCGGCGCGACATGGCGCTGTCCCGGAACCCAGCAAGAGACCGCTTGCGAAGGGGCGGCAGCGCGACCCTCTATTGGATCATGATGTTGCTCGGTCGTTCACGCGTCGGTTGATGACTTAATTGTCACGGAGGCGGGGGTCCCAAGAACGGAAGCTGATGGGCCGGTATCAGCAGGCGTGCCTATTTCAAGCCGTTGAGTTTCAGGAGTTCTTCGGCAAAACGCCGTCGGCCGCCGCGCGCCGGTGAGCACCGTGTCCCCGGACGCACTGGCCAGCTTGGTCTCGGCATCGGAAAGCTACGGAGCGAGGAACGCCGCTCCGCCGATCAGCAGGAGGCCGACCGCAAATGTCAGGCCGAACATGGCAATCAGGCGGCCGGGGCCGGAGGCTTTGGTCCGGCCCAAAGTATCGCGTGACAGGTCGGATCCCGGGCCGGTGGACCCGGGCGTGTCCATCGACGGCATGCCCGCGGGCACGCTCCCGTTCTTGGCGTGTATCTTTGCGATCCGGTCTTCAAAGCTGGTGGCCATCTTCCTTGGTCCCTTGGAAATGCAGGCGGGTTTTGACCGCCGATAACGGGTTACGCGGGTTGGCTTCAGAGTGCTGAGCGCTTGGGACAATACCGTGGCAAGAGCGGGGCAATGCGATGGAACGTGACCATTGATTTTCCGCAAAAAGAAACGGGCGCCGCAGGGGCGCCCGTTCCACTGTCGATCCGAAAGGGATCAGCAGCTGTAGTACATCAGGAATTCGACCGGGTGCGGCGTGTGCTCGAACAGTTCGATCTCTTCCATTTTCAGGTCGATGTAGCCACCGATCTGGTCCTTGGTGAACACGTCACCGGCCAGCAGGAACTCGTGATCGGCCTTGAGCGCATCGATGGCTTCGCGCAGCGAGCCACAGACGGTCGGAATGCCTTCCAGCTCTTCCGGCGGCAGGTCGTAGAGGTTCTTGTCCATGGCGTCGCCGGGGTGGATCTTGTTCTTGATGCCGTCGAGGCCGGCCATCAGGAGTGCGGCGAAGCACAGGTAGGGGTTGGCGGACGGATCGGGGAAACGGGCCTCGACGCGCTTTGCCTTCGGGGATTCGGTCCACGGAATACGGACGCAGCCAGAGCGGTTGCGGGCCGAATACGCGCGCAGAACCGGGGCTTCGAAGCCGGGGATCAGACGCTTGTACGAGTTGGTGGACGGGTTGGTGAAAGCGTTCAGGGTCTTGGCGTGCTTCAGGATGCCGCCGATGAAGTAGAGCGCTTCCATCGACAGGTCAGCATACTGGTCGCCTGCGAAGAGCGGCTTGCCGTCCTTCCAGATCGACATGTTGCAGTGCATGCCGGTGCCGTTGTCGCCGTAGATCGGCTTGGGCATGAAGGTGGCCGACTTGCCGTAGGCCTGTGCCACGTTGTGGATGACGTACTTGTACTTCTGCAGTTCGTCTGCCTGCGTGGTCAGCGAACCGAAGATCAGGCCAAGCTCATGCTGGCAGGACGCCACTTCGTGGTGGTGCTTGTCGACCTTCATGCCGATGCGCTTCATGGTCGAGAGCATCTCGGAGCGGATGTCCTGACCGTCGTCGATCGGGTTGACCGGGAAATAGCCGCCTTTGACTCCCGGACGGTGGCCGGTGTTGCCGACTTCGTACTCTGTGTCGGTGTTCCACGAAGCGTCCAGTGCGTCGACTTCGTAGGAGACCTTGTTGATCGAGTTCGAAATGCGCACGTCGTCGAAGAGGAAGAATTCCGCTTCCGGACCCCAGTAGGAGACGTCACCGATACCCGAGGCCTTCAGGTAGGCTTCGGCCTTCTGGGCGGTGCCGCGCGGGTCGCGCTCATAGGGTTCGCCGGTGTCGGGCTCGACCACGGAGCAGTGGATGCAGAGCGTCTTTTCGGCGTAGAACGGGTCGATGTACACGCTTTCGGTGTCGGGCATCAGTTTCATGTCCGATGCTTCGATCGATTTCCAGCCTGCGATCGACGATCCGTCGAACATGAAGCCTTCGTCGAGGAAGTCTTCGTCGACCTGATCGGCCATCACGGTCACGTGCTGGAGTTTCCCGCGCGGATCGGTAAAGCGGATGTCAACGTAAGCGACGTCCTCTTCCTTCATAAGCGCCAGAACTGCGTCCTTGCTCATACTATTGTCCTTCTCTGTCAGGTATTACTTGTCTGCCGCCCGTGCGTTGGGGGCGGAGGCAGATTTGGATTACAGGGCGTCCGATCCGGTTTCGCCGGTGCGGATGCGGATGGCTTGCTCGACATGGCTGACGAAGATCTTGCCGTCGCCGATCTTGTCGGTCTTGGCCGCGCCGACGATGGCCTCGATGGCCGGGTCGACCTGATCGTCATCCAGAACGATTTCGATTTTCACCTTCGGCAGGAAGTCGACGACATATTCGGCACCGCGATACAGTTCCGTATGGCCTTTCTGACGGCCAAAGCCCTTCACTTCGACTACCGAGAGGCCCTGGATGCCCGCGTCCTGCAGGGCTTCCTTTACCTCGTCGAGCTTGAATGGCTTGATGATCGCTTCGATCTTTTTCATAGACCTCGCCTCTCCCTTGCGCTCTCTGTGGCCTTGGCAGATCACTTCTCCTTGTCGGCCACAATCGGATAGGCTGGACTCGGGAAGTTTGCCGCCTGCGAAATCTGACGTGCGATGATTTTTTACGCAAGTGGCATATTAAATGGGCAGTTTTGAATCGAGAGGAAAAATGACCGAACTCCTGACGTCGGCGCAGATGCGCAACATCGAACAGGCAGCGATTCAAAGCGGAAAGGTAACCGGGCTGGAACTGATGGATCACGCCGGCCGCGGTGTGGTCACGTCGATCTTCGAGGAGTGGCCGGAGCTTGAGGTGGCCGATGCGCCCACGGCCGTGGTTCTGTGTGGACCCGGAAACAACGGCGGTGACGGCTATGTCATTGCCCGGGAACTGCAGGCGAGGGGGTGGGGCGTTCGGCTCTGGGCCATGATGCCGCCGTCCGAAGCCAGCCCGGACGCGGTGGTCAGTGCCCGGTCATGGGGCGGGCAGGTCACGGACTGGGCCGAACTGAAGGACGGGCCGATTCCGGATCTGATCGTTGACGCCATTTTTGGAACCGGTCTGACCCGGTCGGTTCCGGAGGAGATCGCGGACATGTTTCGCCATCTGCGGGAGGATTGGCAGCGGCGCGCCGTAGGGGAGGGTAAAAGCCTGCACAGGGTGGCGGTGGACGTCCCGACGGGGCTGTCCTCTGACACCGGGCTGATCCTGCGGCCCGGGGAAGAGCCGCGCAAGGCGCTGTCCGAGGGGTGTCCGCCGTTCATGGACTGGGCCTTTGACGCTGATCTGACTGTCACGTTCCATGTCCCGAAACTTGGTCATTATCTGGACGTGGGGCCTGTGGAGGTGGGCAAGCTGCGGATCGTGCCCTTGCCCGGAGTTGTGCCCTGCGACAGCCCTTGGGAACTGCCGGTGTCGCAGGAGGGACATGTGCGGTTGGTGGCGCCGGAAATCTTCGGGCGTCCGCAAAACGCCGGGCAGTATTTCAACAGCGTGGGCAAGATCGGACAGCACAAATACGATCACGGTCACGCCCTGGTCCTGTCCGGTCCGCCGGGACGTGGCGGCGCGGCGCGGCTGGCGGCGCGCGGGGCGTTGCGTGTCGGGGCAGGGTTGGTCACCATCGGTTGTCCGATGCGGGGAATGGCGGAGCACGCCATGCACTTGAATGCGATCATGGTCCACGGACTTGACGGAACCCATGGCCTGTCAGAACTGCTGGAGGACAAGCGGATCAACGCGCTGTGCCTGGGTCCGGCTCTGGGTCTGGGGCCATCGACGGCCGATCTGGTGCTGGGTGCGCTGCAGGCCGGTCGTGGAACGGTTCTGGATGCCGACGCACTGTCACGCTTTCAGCGTCACCCTCAGGCCTTGTTCGGCGCGCTGCACGAAAACGTGGTGCTGACCCCGCATGGCGGAGAATTTGCACGCCTGTTCCCGGATATCATGGAAAAGCTGACTGCCTCCGAAGAAGGCGGCGCGCCTTTTTCCAAAGTCGATGCGGCGCGAGAGGCCGCCGCCCGCGCCGGGTGCACGGTGCTGTTCAAAGGAGCCGACACGGTGATCGCGGCCCCGGATGGGCAATGCAGCCTCAATGCCGCCGCCTATGACCGGCAGGTGCCTTGGCTGGCCACCGCCGGGGCAGGGGATGTGCTGGCCGGGATGATCACCGGACTTCTGGCGCGCGGGTTTAGCGCGTTCAAGGCCGCCGAGTTGGGCGCCTGGTTACATGTCGAGGCAGCGCGAGCCTTTGGCCCGGGCCTGATAGCCGAGGATTTGCCGGAAACCCTGCCGAGAGTGTTTCGCGAAATGGGCCTTTAGGCGGGAACGGGCGCGGCCGCGGCGAGCTCAAGCCCGTCGGCATAGAGGATCTGAGGTCCGTCGAAGACCAGTTCGACCAATGTCATCCGCTGCACGCCTTCCAGCGTGATGAAATTGCCGTCCACCAGCCGCGATATCGGGGCCAGCGCTTGCCGTGCGCCGAATAGGGTTTCCGCCCGCCAGTCCCGCACAAGAACCTCCTGCGCAGCGGGCAGGGTAATCACCCGATCCGGGCGCATATGGCCAAGCGAACCGGGACGGATCGATACCGTCGGCACACAGGCCGTGAAACTGCGGATGTGTCGCAACACGGCGGTTCCGCTGTTGCGCGTGATCACGCGGTCCCCGGGATTGAGAAACTCCACGGGCAGGATACCATCAAGGGTCATTACCTCGATTCCTGCCGGGAGAGCATTCAGTGGATCGCCATCAGTAACGTGGCGCGCGGGTTTCCCGTTCGCACCACGCGACGCCGCTTGATCGGTCATCGCGTCTTATCCTGTTTTGTACTGCCTCAGTTTTTTCACAGGATACGGCAAGATGAGGTTCATGTCGCGCAAAAATCCGGGCGATTTTATGACAAGTTTCCGCTCGCCTCCGCTCTTGCGCTTTGCTATGCAGCGCCTCGTTGCGGGTGTGGCGAAATTGGTAGACGCACCAGATTTAGGTTCTGGCGCCGCAAGGCGTGGGGGTTCAAGTCCCTCCACCCGCACCACATTGGAGCATCTCAGCAAAATACACGTCGGCTGCGCATCTATCGCAGTTGGACATTCCGATTGGCTGCGTCTGGCCCAGACGTGGTCGCAGGCCGGGCTGTCGTTTTTGCGGCGACCATCGCTCCGCCCAACGGAACGATGGTTAGGCTTCGATCAAACTTTCACCCCTCTTTTTCCGCCTTTGCGACGTTGGCCTTTACGGCCAGGAAACTGTCCGGCGTGACGGAAATCGTATCGATGCCGGCCTTGACCAGCAATCGGGCGAAATCGGGATCGTTGCTGGGCGCCTGGCCACAGAGGCCGATCTTGCGCCCGGCTTTACGCGCCTTGGCGATCGCGGTTTCGATCATCCAGAGCACCGCCGGATCGCGCTCGCTGAACAGCGGGGCCAAGGCTTCGGAATCCCGGTCTATTCCCAGCGTCAGCTGCGTCAGATCGTTGGATCCGATCGAGAACCCGTCGAACCGCTCTGCAAAGGCCTCGGCCTCGATGACGTTCGCGGGGATCTCGCACATCACGTAAACCTGCAGTCCGTTTTCACCCCTGCGCAGACCGTTCTCTGCCATCATCTCCAGGACGCGATCTGCCTCGCCCACCGTGCGACAGAACGGGATCATCACGATGACATTGTCAAAGCCCATCGTGGTGCGCAGGCGGTGAATGGCCTGGCATTCGAGGGCAAAGCCGTCTCTATAGGCGTCTGAATAATACCGCGAAGCGCCTCGAAAACCGATCATCGGGTTTTCCTCGGCGGGCTCGAACTGTCGCCCCCCCAGAAGCTCTGCATATTCGTTGGTCTTGAAGTCGCTCATCCGGACGATAGTGGGGTTCGGATACCAAGTGGCCGCGATCCGCGAGAGACCCATGGCGAGCGTCTCGACAAAATAGTCCGTCCGATCTGCATATCCCTTGGTCAGCCGGTCGATGGCCTCACGGTCCGAGTCCGAAGTCAGTTGGTCGTAACGCGTCAGCGCCAGCGGATGCACCTTGACCTCGTTGCTCACTACGAATTCCATCCGTGCAAGGCCAACGCCGTCGACCGGCAGGCGCCACCAATGCGCAGTTGCCGCCGGATTGGCCATGTTGAGCATCACCTTGGTCCGGGTCTGCGGGATCTGGTCCAGATGGGTTTCCTCGACAGACACCTCCGCCTTGCCAGCATAGATCGTGCCCTCGTCGCCCTCGGCGCAGGAAACGGTGATCAGCTGTCCGTCGTGCAGGATTTCCGTGGCATTGCCGGTGCCGACGATTGCCGGAACCCCGAGTTCGCGGCTGATGATTGCCGCATGTGAGGTGCGCCCTCCGTGATCCGTCACGATGGCGGCTGCGCGTTTCATGATCGGCACCCAATCCGGGTCCGTGGTCGAGGTGACAAGCACGGAGCCGTCAACAAACCGGTCAATATCGGCGGCGCTTTCGATCAGGCAAACTTCGCCCGTCGCCACCGCGCCGCCGACGCTGAGACCGTTGAGCAGTTTCTCACCTGTCGCGCCCAGCCTGTAGGTCTTGAAGGCCCCCACCTCGACCCGGGACTGCACCGTTTCGGGGCGCGCCTGAACGATGTACATCAGTCCGGTCTCACCGTCCTTTGCCCATTCCATGTCCATTGGCTGACCATAGTGCTGCTCGATCAGTGCGGCGGCGCGGGCAAGTTCGAGGATCTCATCGTCCGACAAAACGAATTTCGCGCGTTCCGCCCGAGAGGTCGGCACATTGCGCGTCGCCGCGTTTGTACCGGTGCCGTAGACCATCTTGATTTCCTTGGCGCCCAGCGACTTGTGCAAGATGGGCAGCAAGTCCTTGCGGCTGAGGAACGGTTTGTAGACCTGATATTCATCCGGGTCGACGGCGCCCTGAACCACGTTTTCACCCAGGCCCCAGGCCGCGTTGATCAGGACCAGATCCTCAAACCCGCTTTCCGTATCGAGCGAGAACATGACACCTGATCCGCCCACATCAGAGCGCACCATCAACTGCACGCCGATGGAGAGCGCCACCTGAAGATGGTCAAACCCCTTGAGTTGGCGATAGGTGATTGCCCGGTCAGTGAACAGCGACGCGAAGCAGCGCCTGCACGCGGCCAGCAGCGCCTCTTCGCCGCGCACGTTCAGGAATGTCTCTTGCTGACCCGCAAAGCTGGCGTCCGGCAGATCCTCGGCGGTTGCAGAGGAGCGGACGGCGACAGCAGGCTCGGATTGGCCAACGCGCTCTCCCAACTGCCGGTAGGCCTCGCGAATTTCGGTTTCGATTTCGATTGGCCAAGTTCCGTCAACGATATGGGCGCGCATTTCGCGACCTGCCTCGGCCAATGTCAGGCGATGAGTGTCGAGCCGTCCGAGAATATCGCGAAGCCTGTCGCCCAGATCGTTGGCTGCTATGTAGCGGCGATAGGCGGATGCTGTTGTTGCAAAGCCGGGCGGGACGCGTATCCCGCGTGCCGCAAGCGCCTGCAACATCTCGCCGAGCGAGGCGTTCTTGCCGCCCACTTTGGGCACGTCATCGCGCCTCAATTCCTCAAGCCAGATCAGGTCCCTTTGGTCTTCGTCCCGTTGCAGTTCCATGAATTCCTCCCCTGCGTGCAGAGGCAGGATAACCCAAAAAATCGGCCTGACGTTGATCGGGGTCAACGTCGCGAACGCGACGTGTGGCGATAGGGGCGGTCAGGTTGACCTGAGGTGTCACCCTGTCACAGCTTCCAGAATTCAGCGGGAATGACCGCGGTCGGTGCGCCCTCATCCTCCCCAAAATGCGGAGAGACAACCGGGACGTTTCCCTTGTCCGCTTTGATCCTTGTCATGGTGCGAAGCTTTGTCTCCTCCAACACTGTTCGCGGGGAGGGCCCAACAATGGCCTTGGAGATCATCGAAAAGTCGCCGCAGGAACGCGGTCAGGCCGTCCTTGGCAATCCGGATGCGGTCCGAAACACTTTTAGCTGGGACGAGGCGCGCGAAAAGCTCGACGGCACGCCGGGCGGTGGCTTGAACATCGCGTTCGAAGCGCTTGATCGCCATGTTCTGCACGGGGACGGAGACAAGCTGGCGCTGCGCTGGTTCGGCAAGTCTGGAGAGGCACGCGAGTTCACCTATGCCGACCTGACCAGAGCGACGGCGCAGTTCGCCAATGTGCTGTTGGAACAGGGATTGTCACCCGGCGACCGGGTCTATTCGCTCATGGGGCGCGTGCCCGAACTGTACATTGCGGCCCTCGGCACGTTGAAGGCCGGGCTGGTCTTTTCGCCGCTCTTTTCGGCCTTCGGACCAGAGCCGATCAGGACGCGCATGGAGATCGGCGAAGCCAATGCCGTTGTGACCACCGCATCCATTTACCGGCGCAAGCTTGCCGCATGGCGTCACGAATTGCCGTCGCTGCGGACCGTGTTCATCGTGGACGCGGATGACGCGCCCGAAGGCTGCGTGGCGCTTGGGCCTGCTCTTTCCGGGGCGTCGGACCGGTTCGATACCGCGCCAACGGACCCCGAGGACATGGCCCTGATCCACTTCACATCCGGGACGACAGGCCGGCCAAAAGGCGCGGTCCACGTTCATGGGGCCGTGGTTGCACATGCTGCGACGGGCCAGTTCGCCCTCAACATGCGGCCGGGTGCGATCTACTGGTGCACGGCGGATCCCGGATGGGTCACGGGCACGTCCTACGGGATCATCTCTCCACTGGTGAACGGGGTGACCATGCTGGTCGACGAGGCCGAGTTCGACCTTGAACGGTGGTACGGGATGCTCGAACGGGAGCGGGTGGAAATCTGGTATACGGCCCCGACGGCGATCCGGATGATGATGCGGGCGGGCAAGGAGGTGGCGCGCGGCTACGACTTTTCCAATCTCCGGTTCCTTGCCAGCGTCGGCGAACCGCTCAATCCGGAAGGTGTCGTCTGGGGCAAGGAGGTCTTTGGTCATCCGTTCCACGACAATTGGTGGCAGACCGAAACCGGCGGCATCATGATCGCCAACACGGCGGCGATGGACATCCGGCCCGGTTCGATGGGCAAACCCCTGCCGGGTATTCAGGCAGGTGTGGTCGATACCGAAGGCGACGTCCTTCGGGAATGCGCTGACGGCGAGGTCGGGGAACTGGCGCTGCGTCCGGGCTGGCCGTCCATGATGCGCGCCTACCTGCATGAGGACGCCCGCTACGCAAAGGCGTTCCGCGACGGTTGGTACCTGTCGGGCGACCTCGCGATGCGCGATGGTGATGGTTATTTCTGGTTCGTGGGGCGCGCCGACGACCTCATCAAATCCTCCGGCCACCTGATCGGGCCTTTCGAAGTGGAAAGCGCGTTGATCGAACATGACGCGGTGGCCGAAGCCGGTGTCATCGGGCTTCCGGATGAAACGGCGGGCGAGGTGGTCAAGGCCTTTGTCGCGTTAAACCCGGGGTTCGAGCCTTCGGAAGAGCTTGAACGGGACATCCGGGGACATGCGCGCAAGACGCTTGGTCCCGCCGTTGCCCCGCGCGAGATCGTGTTTCGCAAGACCCTGCCGAAAACCCGCTCGGGCAAGATCATGCGGCGCTTGTTGAAAGCGCGCGAACTGGGGCTGCCCGAAGGTGACATTTCCACGCTGGAGACGGATGAATCATGACGGACGCTGGACGTATCCGACTGTCGCGCGAGCATGTGCTCGACCTTCTTGGCGCCATGCTGCGCATCCGCAAATTCGAGGATAAATGCGCCGAACTCTACACGCAGGAAAAGATACGCGGGTTCCTGCATCTCTATGATGGGGAAGAGGCCATCGCCGCCGGCGTCATTCGGCACCTGAACCCCGAGGACCGGGTCGTGGCGACCTATCGCGAACACGGGCATGCGTTGATCCGCGGCGTGCCGATGAAGACGGTCATGGCCGAGATGTTCGGCAAGGTCACAGGCTGTTCGGGGGGGCGCGGCGGTTCGATGCACCTGTTCGACCGCGACACCAATTTCTATGGCGGCAATGCAATCGTCGGGGGCGGGTTGCCGCTGGCTGGCGGGTTGGGGCTTGCCGATGCGCTGCAACGGACCGGTGCCGTGACCGCCTGCTTTTTCGGCGAGGGTGCCGTGGCAGAGGGCGAATTCCACGAGACGATGAACCTTGCCCAGCTGTGGCAGGTGCCGGTGTTGTTCGTCTGTGAAAACAACGGCTACGCCATGGGCACGGCGCTGGGGCGATCCGAGTCCGAAACCGATATCCGGGCAAAGGCCGCCTGTTATGGCATACCCGCCGAAACCGTCGACGGCATGGATGTTATCGCCGTCGAGACAGCCGCGCGACGGGCCCTGGCCGCGATCCGCGAAAGCGCGAGTCCCTATTTCCTTGAGTGCCGCACCTATCGATTCCGCGCGCATTCCATGTTCGACGCTCAGCTGTATCGCGACAAGCAGGAGGTCGAGACCTGGCGCAAGAAGGGCCCGATCATCCGGCTGCGCGATTGGGCCCTTGGCGCTGGGTTCGTGCATGACAAAGACCTTGATGATCTGGAGAAACGGCTGGACGCAGAAATCGCCGAGGCCGTGGCCTTTGCCGAACAGTCGGATTGGGAACCGGCCACTGATCTGTTGAAGCATGTCGTATCGGAGGATCGACCGGATCCGCCCGCCTCGGCCACGCCGTCAGGCGAAACCGAAGAGACTACCTATCGCGAAGCGATCAAGCAGGGCATCCGTGACGCGATGCAGCGCGATGAGCGCGTGTTCCTTATGGGCGAGGACGTGGGGACCTACGGCGGCTGCTACGCCGTTTCAAAGGGCCTGATGGCCGAGTTCGGAGAGGAGCGCATCCGCGACACGCCGCTGTCCGAGTCCGGCTTCACCGGTTTCGGCATCGGGGCGGCCGCGGCGGGGATGCGTCCGATCGTCGAACTCATGACGGTGAATTTCAGCCTGCTGGCGCTTGACCAGATCATGAACACCGCCGCCACGATCCGGCACATGTCCGGCGATCAATTCGGCGTCCCGCTTGTGATCCGCATGGCCACTGGGGCGGGCAAGCAACTGGCCGCGCAGCATTCGCATTCGTTGGAGGGCTGGTACGCGCATATCCCCGGTCTTCGGGTTCTTGCTCCCGCGACGCTTGAGGATGCACGCGGTATGCTGTGGACGGCGCTTGAGGATCCCGATCCGGTGCTCATTTTCGAGAACGTCATGCTCTACAACCACAGCGGTTCAATGGACAAGGCGGCGGGGCCTGTCGATATCGACAAAGCGGCGGTGCGTCGGCCCGGGCGCGATGTCACGCTGATCACCTACGGAGGCTCCCTGTTCAAGACGCTGGAGGCCGCAGAAACACTCTCTGCCGAGGGGATTGAGGCGGAGGTGATTGACCTTCGCGTGCTGAGGCCGCTCGACGATGCGACGGTCATGGCCTCTGTCGCGCGCACGCGCCGCGCGGTCGTGGTGGACGAGGGCTGGCGCTCAGGCTCGCTTTCGGCAGAGGTCGCGGCGCGGATCGGTGAACAGGTCTTCTGGCGTATGGATGCGCCGGTTGGCCGGGTCTGCTCGGCCGAAGTACCCATCCCCTATCCCCAGCACTTGGAACAGGCGGCAATCCCGCAGGCTGCGGCGATTGTCGCCGCGGCGCGCGCCGCGATGGGGAAGGGCTGAACAATGTCGGTCTTTCGGATGCCATCGCTCGGCGCGGACATGGAAGAAGCCAAACTGGTCGAATGGCTGATCCATCCGGGAGACACAGTAAAACGTGGCGACGTGGTGGCGGTGGTCGAGACGCAAAAGGGGGCCATAGAGATCGAGGTTTTCGAGGACGGGGTCGTTGAACGGATCGATGCCGCCCTTGGGCAGACGCTGCCTGTCGGGGCTGATTTGGCCGTGATCCGGAGCGCGGAGGAGGGCGCTAATAACCTCCAAGAAATCGAACCCCCAATGCCTCTCGACTCTCCAAAGCCTGCCGCCAAGCCGGAAACTGTCAAACCTGAACGCGTGGAGACCACGGATCGGCCTTTGATGGTGAGCTCCGACGATGTGGTGGCGGCCTCTCCGGCGGCTCGGTCACTAGCGCTCAAGACCGGGATCGACCTTGCCACGCTGACCGGCAGTGGACCGCAGGGGGCGGTTCTGTTGAAGGATGTCGAGGAACGAAGCAAATCGCTGCCGGAAAAGCCTACCGTCAAAGCGGTCGACTTCGGGGCCATGCGGGAAGCCATCGCCGTCGCGATGTCACGATCGAAACGCGAAATCCCGCACTACTACCTCGAACATGAAATCGACCTGCAGAGCACCAGCGACTGGCTGGCGGAGCGCAATGACCAGCACCCCCCTGACGAACGTATCCTGATGGGCGCGCTGTTTGTCCGCTCGGTCGTGTTAGCGGCCGAAAGCGTCAAGGGCTTGAACGGCATCTATATGGATGGCGCTTTCACGGAAACAGGCGGGGTCAATCCCGGCGTGGCCATTTCCATGCGGGGCGGCGGTCTGATTTCTCCCGCCATCTTGGGGGCAGAGACGCTTGATCTGGCCGGGACGATGAAAGCCATGCGCGACCTGGTCGCCCGGGCGCGAAGTGGTCGCCTCCGGGGGTCAGAAATGACCCAAGGCACGATCACCATCTCCAGTCTGGGTGAGGGTGGCGTCGATGGCATGACCGGCGTAATCAATCCTCCGCAGGTCGCTCTCGTCGCCTTTGGCACCCCAAGGGCGCTGCCACGGGTTGTCGATGGATCGGTTGTCGCCCGGCACTGTGTGCGCGTCACCCTCGCGGCGGACCACCGGGTGAGCGACGGCAAGCGGGGCGCGCGCTTCCTCGGCAAGATCGAAACACTTCTGAACAGCCCGGAGAGTTTATGACACAGGACGAAATCAGGCGCGCATTCCTCGATGCGATCACGCGTGTCGCACCGGATCTTGATGCGGCGGACATTGGTGAAAACGATCATATCCAGGACGATCTGGAACTGGATTCCATGGATGTCCTCAACCTCGTCACGGCTCTGCACGACAGGTTGCAGATCGACATTCCTGAACGCGACTATGTTCGCATCGAGACCTTGGGCAAGGCCATTGCATATCTAGCAGAGCGGACGGCCTGACAGCCGGTTGCCGGACCCGGACGCCAGTCGGGGCATATGACCCGCAGTGTTGGCGGGCGTCGCCAGATAACAAGAGCGATGCGATTGCCGCGCGCTAAGGCGTGGCGTTGAAATGGTCATGCCGTCGGAAACCCTTTGCGGTGGTCTGACACCTCTTCGCCTTTGGTCGATGTGGTCACAGTTCAACTTGCCGGCGTGGTTGGCTGCACATCCACAGCACGCTTTGCCCGGTACATTTCTCAAGCCAAACGTAGGAAGTTGGTCATTCCCGACGCACCGGAACGGTCCTTGGCCGTAACCGGACAGGTGACCTGTTCTTTCGGATAGGCGGCGGTCCCGAGAGTGGGGGGGGGCTATCCACAGAGGACGCCGACTATCCGGTCACGGGGATGCGGACCCTTGTATTCCCCATGATAGCTCGACCTTGGGTGCTTAATTCACTCTCAGTGATGAACGGGACCCAAAAGACTCGGGGGCGTTGTACAAAGGACGGAACAACTATGGCGACAGCAAAAAGAGTTTTGGTAATTGGTGGCGATGGGTTCTGTGGTTGGCCGACGGCCCTGCACCTGTCCGAGCAAGGACATCAGGTGGTAATCGCGGACAACCTGTCACGGCGCGCCATCGATGCCGAGTTGGGGGCGGAAAGCCTGACCCCCATTGCCTCGATCGAAGAGCGGATTGCGGCGTGGAAAGAGGTCTCCGGCAAGACCATCGGCTTTTCCCAGATCGACGTTGCCAAGGATGTCACCGCCTTGCGTGCCTTACTGGAGGACTTGCGCCCTGATACCGTCATCCACTTTGGTGAACAGCGCGCCGCGCCCTATTCGATGAAGGGGCTGGAGCAGAAACTATACACCGTCGACAACAACATCAGCGCCACGCACAACTTGCTGGCCGTGATCTCGGAGACAGGGATCGACCCGCATGTGATCCATCTCGGGACGATGGGTGTCTATGGCTATGACGGCGACGGTCTGGAAATCCCCGAGGGATATCTGTCGGTCTATGTTCCGGGCAAGGATGTGATGTTCAAGCGGGACATCCTGTATCCGACGAACCCGGGCAGCGTGTACCACATGACCAAGTCGATGGATCAGTTGCTGTTCCAGTTCTACGCCAAGAACGACCTGATGCGTATCACGGACCTGCATCAGGGCATCGTCTGGGGTACGCAGACAGAGGAAACCCGCCGCGATGAGCGCCTGATCAACCGGTTCGACTATGACGGTGATTATGGCACCGTTCTCAACCGCTTTCTGATGCAGGCTGCCGTGGGTCATCCGTTGACCGTGCATGGCACCGGCGGCCAGACCCGCGCCTTTATCCATATTCAGGATACGGTGCGCTGTATTGCGCTGGCCGTGGCCAACCCTGCGGAACGGACCGGCAAGGTGAAAATCCTGAACCAGATGACGGAAACCCACCGGGTGCGTAATCTGGCCTACATGGTTGCCGACATTGCCGATGCCGAGGTCGCGCTGGTGGACAATCCTCGCAAGGAAGCCGCCGAAAACGAGCTGAAGGTGTCCAATGCCACCTTCATCGACCTCGGGCTGAAGCCGATCACGCTGGCCGACGGCCTGCTGCAGGAAACCGTCGAGATCGCGACCAAGTATGCCCACCGCTACAAGCGGGAAACCGTGGCCTGCGTGTCCACATGGACCGACCAGCAGCAGCCGGGTGTTCTTCGTGAAAACGACGTTTTGCCTTTTCCGGGCAAGGTGGCCTGACCACAGGTCTGAAACGACGGGGGCAGGGCGGGCAGATACCCGCCCTGCCGCGAACCATTTCAGGGGGAAAGACATATGCGTCTCGTCGGAGTTCTTGCGACCTGCTTTATCCTTCTTGCGGCACTGATCTACGGATTTCAGCACCGCAAGGAATTCGGGCTACGGATTGCTGACCGTGTTGAGGAAATGCTGCCTCCAGATGTGGCGGAGGTGGATGCATTCCGCTTGCCCGTCGCCTCCAGTGTCAATCAGGCCATCATCCCCATGCGCGAAGCGGGGCGCCTGAATGCACTTGCCGGGTTCCCCGGCTTTGCAAAGGCGACATTCGCCCTTCCGCGCGTCGCCAGCGTCCGATCGGGAATTCTGATCCTTGAACTGAGCGGCGAGGTGGACAATGGCGCCAAGGGCGTTTTGCGTATCGCGGTCAATGGTGTCCGCCGTACCGAAATTGTCGTGGATGAGGGGCGTCTGCGCCGCCGTATCATGGTTCCGTTGAACACGCGCGACCTGTCCGGCAAGGATTTGGTAGTCAACCTTGTCTCCGAAGGCCGTGTTCCCCAGGTGGTGTGTACCGAGGAATGGAGCGGCGGTATCGTCGCGCAAATCATGCCGATTTCGCATCTCAAACTCGAACTGGCGAGCCCGATTACCGATCCGGTGGATGTTCTGCTGAGCAAAACGGCCCCGCTCAAGCTGGACTGGCCCGAGGATGCCACTTTGCAAGCCGCGACGCTGAAGGCCGCGCACGTCTGGCCGGTAGAGAACGGCGACGTGATCTTTGCACACGACGGTCAAGGCGGTCTGGCGATCGATCATGCCATCCTTGCCGCGATGGAAGCGCAGGGGGTCGCCTTGAAAATGCCGGAAGCGTTTGACCTCGATCTAGTTGCGGACATCGGTCGCAAAAGATCGCTGACGTTCCATGACGAGGCGCAATGGCGTTTCGGTTTCGATCGTCGACACTTTGCGTCGGGCAGCGTTGCATCCGAACTGGACCTGCGGATGAAATATGCCACCGCCGGTGACGATGCCGGCTGGCTTTTGTCCGTGCGATTGAATGACCGCCTGGTGCATGCCGAGGAACTTGACGCGGCCTCGGGCGAGATTGCGCGAAAACTGGCCCTGCCCGTGGACGATCAGCCTTTGCTCAACGACCTGCGCGTAACGCTGACGAGCGCACAAAAGCTCCCTGGCGGCTGCGAGTCCGGAATGAGCCCTCGCCCTGCGACCGCTGACATCGAACTTGCACATCTGACGTTGGAAGTTCCGGTGGCGTCCTCGGAATGGCCGAAGGTCCTGGAAGTACTGGCAGGCGACATTCACCTGGCGGTCCATCACGGGCTGGATGCGAATGGTGCGCAGATCGCCCATGATCTGCTCAATTCCATCGACGGCGGCAAGGGCCTGTCATTGAACACCGGCATGTCGGACTCCGCAAAGCTGCCTTTGATGACCGTGGTGGCGGGCCATGAACTGGATCAGTTTCTGACCCAGGTCCGGGAAACCGACACCTGGATCTTTGCGGCGAGCGAGTCCTCCAACGACGGAGTTCATCTTGTCCGGGTGGCGGATCTTGAAGGGCCGGTTGGCGCCTCTGCCCCGCGCGCAGTTCTGGTGATCGAGGCCCGTCCTCACTATAGCAGTGTGGACGCCCGGCAATGACCGATCCGTCGGGCACGCCAGAACAGGCGGCGCAGGACGGGCGCGCGGACGTTCAGTTCTGGTCGGTGGACAGCGCCCCGCGCCGTTTTGCCAGCCCGGTGCCGCAATACGTGGCGCCGGTGATGTTGGTTCTGTTTTCGGCGGTCAGCTTTGGCCTGCTCTGGGCCATCAATCAGATCCCGGTGCTGAACGCGGCCTTTCCGTACAACGATTTCATCCTTGCCCCAGCGCATGGCAGTCACGCCGTTGCGGTACGGATTTTTGTTATTTCTTTCCTGACAGCCTTTGCGCTGACCTGTGACCGCTCTGTACTGCGTCGGGCGGGGGTGTTCCTGGACATGGTCGGCACGTACGTCGCCCTATGTCTGTTGATGGATTTGATGGCGCAGCTCTTGCTGTGGCAGACGAATATCGTCCTGTCGCTGCACGTGATCGAGATCGCCTCTGGTCTGATCGGCTTTGCAGTCTTTTCCTTCAAGCTGCTGGAGCGGGGCGAAATGCCCTCTCGCATCCGTCTTCAGATCAACACGCGCAAGACCAACCGCATCGCGATGCGCCTGATCGTTGCGGCGCAGGTTGCGGCCGGGATCGCGTGGTACGTCTCCTCGCTGGATCTCTGGCTGGAACAGGCGCTGCGCAGCATGACCCTGTTGGGCGGGATTGGACCGGGCGTCTTTCTGTTTCTGCCCACTTTTTTCATGCTTCTCTACTTGGGTGCCTGGGTCGAGGCGCGCATGGCGCCCTTGGCAGAGTTCTCGCCCGACCTGACGGTTTTTGTGCCCGCCCATAACGAGGAATACATCATCGCCGACACGATCCGCGCGATGGATATTGCCACCGTGCGCTATGGCGGGCGGGTCAGGCTGCTGGTGATGAACAACAATTCATCGGATGATACGGCGCGTGTCGCAACAGAGGCGCTGGCCTCCTGCTGCGCGCTTCGGGGCGAAGTCATCGACGTGCCGAAGCCGGGCAAGGCCAACGCGCTGAATGCCGGGCTGGATGCGGTCCAGACCGAGTACTGTGTGCGCCTGGATGCCGATACACAGCTAGGGCCAGACGCCCTGCGGCAAGCGATGCGCCACTTTACCGACAAGAAGGTGGGCGTCGTCGGGGGTGTGCCGCTGCCACCCGGCGGCGGGCTGTTCGACCGGGCGCGGTTTCTGGAGGTGGCGGTCAAACACGCCTTTTATTCGGTGGCGTTCAGCACCATCGACTCTGTCGTTGGCATTCCGGGCATGTTTTCTGTCTACCGCACCGAATTGCCACGGCATCTGGGCGGTTTCGTCGAAGGCATGAACGGCGAGGATACGGATATTTCACTGCGCGCAGGCGAGATGGGGTATCGTTTGGTTGTCGACCCCAAGGTGCAGTATATTTCCGAGGTTCCGGCCACCTACAGGCATATGCGCGAACAGCGGACGCGCTGGTTCCGGTCGACCTTTCATATCTCGTCGCGCTGCCGGGATCTGATCTTCTCGCGCCATGCCACCGTGCGGGGCAAGATCGTGCTGCCCTACATGCTGATCAATTCGGCGCGACGTTCGATGATGCTGCCGCTGTTGCTGTTCGGCGTCATCGAATTTGCCACAGATTTCGCCAGCTTCAACACCTTGCTCTGGCAATCCGTCATCGCCCTGACAGTTGGCGCACCGGCACTGATGGCGATATTCTGTGCGCTTCTGATGAAGTCGCCCAAAGCCATCCTGTACCTGCCCGAATATCTGGTTTTCAGGGTGATGCGCGCCTATTTCACGCTGGAGTCGATGCTGTCGATCAACATCCGTGCGTTTGGCGAACATCCCTATTCACGCAGGGCTCTGTCGCGTCCGGTGCCGGATTCTGTCCGGGTTGCCTGACGCACTTCACTTCCCGATTTCCGGCTGTGCGGCCAGCGCCTCGGTCACTGCGCGGATCGTGTCGGTCTTGCGAGGGCCTTCGCGGCACTGATCCAGAATGCCCTGATCGCGGCAAAACCGTTGATGAGCGGCGATTGTCGAAGAGGTCAGCCAACCGTTGACCCGTCCGCGGTAATAGCCCTGTGCGCGAAGCTCCCTTTGCAGGATGCGCACATAGGCGTTGGGGGAGATGCGATAGGCCGTCAGGGCGGCGCGCGGAAATTCTTCGCGTGGCGTGGTGGCGATGATGCGGTCCGCCTCGCGAAAGAATTGGGTTGGCAAGGTATCGGCAGCCAGAAGCATGCGTTCCGAGGCAAGGATGCTTTCGCGAATGCCCTCCACGGCAATCAGCGCCTGCCGCCGGTCGAGGCTGCCACGGGTAAATCGTTCTGCCTTGGTCAGGTAGACCAGTGCCGCCTCGGCAGAGGGGCCGTCCCCGGCCAAGCCGTCTGCCTCGACCATTTGCACCAGACGCGTGGGCGCGGGCAGAGGCAGGCGGTTCCAGGTGTAGCGCAGGAGCAGCGGGCGCGCCGCGACGCGGTCGCCGCCATCGATCAAACCCATCAGGATGTTCAGGCCGCGCGACGGGTCGGAGCGGCGTCCAAGCTGTTTGTCGATATGGGCAAAGCCCAATTGCCGTTCGGCACCGGGCATGCCCTTTTCAATCGCGCTGTGCAGCAAGGCATAGGCTGCCTCGCCATTGCCAAGCGCGGCCTCGGTCCGGGCGAGCGGGGCTAGCGCATAGTCCCGTCCCCCCGCAACCGCCCGTTCGTACCAAAGTTTTGCCAACGGCAGGTCAACCGATGTTCCTGTCCCTTGTCGGTAGAAGGTGCCCACCTGTTGCTGCGCCTTGGGGTCTCCGGTTTCGGCCAGGGCAATCATTTGCGTCAGCGCTTGGTCCGGGGCGGTCCCTGACAGCGCCATGATCGCCTGAAACCCCGCATCCCGCTGGTCCGGCGACTGGGGGCGCGCCGGTGTTTGCTGTGCCGGCTGGATCTGGGGATCAGGCGCGTCGTTGTCCTGTGCCCGCGCGGGAGCGGGGCAAACGCAAAGGAACAGGGCAGTCGCGCGGAGAGCGGGAAACAAGGCGATGGTCATCGCGGAACTTGAACCTGTGCTATTCGGACAATGGAGAGCCATTTGGATAATGGCAGACTGCCGCAAGACATCAAGCCAAGGGGCGTGACGTCAGCCTCCGGTTCTTGCAGTTTCAGCGGGTGGCAATTGTCCTGCCTCGGCTGCTCTCACAGATCGACGACGCAACGTCACGTGCCGGGCGGTGCGCGGGCCGAGAATGGCTCAAGGCATTGATTTTGTGGACAGGGCAAGGGCGTGCCAGGCGGGACGTCTGCCTCGGTTTGACTGCCGTGCAACCCTGCCATCCGATTCTGGCTGATCCCGGTGTCTTGCCCTTTTCCGCAGGCTCTGAAAGGGTTTTCGACCAAGAGGGGGCTTCATGACCATTCGGTTGCGCGACATCTTCTGGCTCGGTTTTTTCGCGCTGGTGCTGCTGGCGTGGGGCTGGCTGTACCTCATGAACCTGAACGCCGGGGTCAGCCTGACCGGGCGGCCCGGCTTGTGGATGGAAACGCTGCGCACCCTGTGCAACGGGCCGGGGGCGGGGGCCGCCGGATTTGCCGCCATCTGGGCGATGTGGGCGGGCATGAGCGTGGCGATGATGCTGCCGACCTTTCTGCCGGTGCTGACCGCGCATCAGAAACTGTCGAACCAACTGCCTGCGCCGATGGAATCGCGGCTGGGGCTGGTGGGCGGATACCTGTCGGTCTGGCTGGCGGTCTCCGTAGTGGCCGCCCTTGCGCAGATTTCACTGTCCCGCGCGGGACTGCTGGATCAGCTGGGTGCGGTGCAGAGCGCGCTGTTGCAAGGCGGGTTGCTGTTGCTTGCGGGTCTCTGGCAGTTCACGGACGCCAAGTCCCGCTGCCAGAGCGTCTGCCTTACGCCCATGTCGTATTTCCTCGGTCGTTTCCGGCCCGGTCTGACCGGAGGCCTGCGCATGGGCGCCGAACTGGGGCTGGCCTGTGTGGGATGCTGCTGGGCGATCATGGCGCTGGGCTTTGTCGGCGGGGTGATGAACCTTGTCTGGATGGGGCTGGCGACATTGTTCATGGTGTTCGAGAAATTGCCCGCGGTCGGAGGCATGCTGCGCCTGCCCGCGGGGATCGCATTAACATTTGCGGGGTTGGCCGTTTGGCTGGCCGCCGTGGTCTGAAGGAGGAGACATGGCCTTGAACCGACGCCCAGAGGCAGACCGCCTGCCGGTCAGTCAACGCATCGACCAGCGGATGCCCAACCCCAAACGTCGCCAGATGCGCCCGACAAACTGGGCCATCAAGGGGGAGTTGTTCCTCAACTGCAATTGCGAGGTTTTCTGCCCCTGCGTCGTCAGCCTGGGCCAGCATCCGCCAACTTATGGAAGCTGCAAGACATGGATGGCCATTGCCATCGACGAGGGCCATTTCGAAGGTGAAAGCCTGTCCGGGATCAACGTGGGCCTGATGGTCGAAATCCCCGGCAAGATGGCCGAGGGCGACTGGAAGGTGGCCGTCTACATCGATGACAGTGCGACGCCCGCCGCGTACAACGGCTTGCTCAAGATCCTGTCCGGCGAGGCCGGCGGAACAACCGGGCTGTTTACATTGCTGGTCTCCGAAATCATCGGGCACGAACGTGAAAAGGTGGTGATCAAACGCGAAGGTCGCCGCCGCAGCCTGCAGATCGGGCGCAAGATCCAGGGTGAAATCGAGATGGTCGAGGGCGGATCGCCGGATGAGCCCATCGTGATGAAGAACACCAAGTATTGGATGGGGCCGGACATCATCGTCGCGCGCGGGTTGAAGAGCAAGGTGCGCGACTACGGCCGCATCTGGGACAACTCAGGCAAGTCGGCAGAGATCTGCGCGATCGACTGGAAAGGATCGGCCAAGTGATCGTGACGCCGGACTACTGCGTGATGATGGCGCGTTACAACGGCTGGCAGAACCGGCAGTTGAAGGCGGCCTTTGCCAAGCTGGACACGGCGGAACCGAAACAGGATCGCGGTGCCTTTTTCGGCTCTATCCTTGCAACGGCGAACCATTTGCTGTGGGGGGACCGGATATGGATGTCGCGGTTTGCGGGCTCTGCACCGCCTGCGGGCGGGATCACCGAAACCACCGACCTGACCGCCAGCGGCCCGGCGTGGGAAGTGGAGCGGTTCCGCACCGATGGCGAGATCATGCTCTGGGCGGAACGTCTGCGCGCCGTGGACCTTGCCGGGGATCTGACGTGGTATTCGGGCGCCGCAGGGCGCGAGATGGCTGCCCCCTTGGCGATGTGCGTCGTCCACATGTTCAACCACCAGACCCATCATCGCGGACAGATCCATGCGATGCTGACCGCCGCCGGGGTCAAAGCCCCGGTGAGCGATCTGGCCTTCATGCCCACTGAAGGGCCCTGGATCTGACGGCCAAGGGACGGAGGGACGCTGTCGGCTGCGCCGAGGCGCCCCGCCCACCGTCCCTTGGCCGTGCCGCAGGACGAAACAGGAATACAAGGAGATTACCATGTTCAAGGCACTGATCGTCGACAAGGACGAGGAAAGCGGCAAGACCTCTGCTGCGGTCAAGGAGATCGGACTTGATGATCTGCCCGACGCCGAAGTGACGGTCGCCATCGATTATTCGACGGTGAACTACAAGGACGGGCTCTGCATCGGTCCGGGCGGTGGTCTTGTGCGCAAGTACCCGCATGTGCCCGGTATCGATTTTGCCGGAACGGTCGAGACCTCGTCCGATGACCGCTACAAGCCGGGCGACAAGGTCGTATTGACCGGCTGGCGCGTGGGTGAGGCGCATTGGGGCGGCTATGCGCAAAAGGCGCGGGTCAAGGCGGATTGGCTGGTGCCGCTGCCTGATGGGTTGGACGCGCGGCAGGCCATGGCGGTCGGCACGGCGGGTTTGACGGCGATGCTGGCGGTCATGGCGCTGGAGGATCACGGTCTGAAACCCGGCCACGGCCCGGTGCTGGTGACGGGTGCCGCAGGTGGCGTGGGATCGGTCGCCACGGCGATCCTTGCCAATCTGGGACATGAGGTTGCCGCCGTGACCGGGCGTCCGGAGCAGGGGGATTACCTGCGCGGCCTTGGCGCGACTGAGATCGTCGCGCGCGAAGACCTGACCGAGGTGACGCGCAAGCCGCTGGAAGGCGAACGCTGGGCCGGGTGCATCGACGCGGTGGCGGGGGCCATGCTGGGCCGCGTGCTCAAGCAGATGAAATACGGCACTTCCGTTGCGGCCATTGGCCTGGCGGGCGGGGCGGCCATCGAAGGCGCGCTGATCACTCCCTTCATCCTGCGCGGCGTGAACCTGCTCGGCATCGACAGCGTCATGCAGCCCTATGACAACCGCCTGCGTGCGTGGCAGCGCATCGCGCAGGATTTGCCGATGGACAAGTTGGAGGCCATGGTACAGCCCGCAACCCTTTCCGACCTGCCGCAACTGGGCAAGGATATCCTGAAAGGGCAGGTCAAGGGCCGCGTAGTGGTGGATGTGAACGCATGAGCTATGACGATCAGAACATCTTTGCCAAGATTCTGCGCGGCGAAATCCCCGCGACGAAGATCTACGAGGATGACGATACGTTCTGCTTCATGGACATCTTTCCGCGTGCGGATGGCCACAGCCTGATCATCCCCAAGACACCGTGCCGCAATCTACTGGATGCCTCGGCCGATCAGCTTTCTTCCGTTGTCGCAACCACGCAGAAGGTGGCGCAGGCCGCAATGCGGGCGCTGCAGGCCGATGGCGTCACGGTGCAGCAGTTCAACGAGGGACCGGGCGGGCAGGAGGTGTTTCACCTGCATTTCCACGTTCTGCCGCGCTGGGAGGGGGTAAGCCTGCGCCGACCGGGGCAGCCCGGCGATATGGCGCAAATCTCAGAGATTGCCGACAAACTGCGCACTGCGCTGAACTGACCGCCAGACCGTTAAAAAACTATGGCCCCGCCGATGGAACAATCGGCGGGGTTTTCTGTTGTCTCGTCAAAGGTTTTGCGACAGGTGATGTCGGTTTCGGATGATGATGCGTCCTGCGGGCGTGTTCATTCGGGCAATTTCAGGTTAGGCTTGCGGGGATCAGAGGGGCGCGAACAGCCCCCTGCAATCGAAAGCGCCGGGAAGACGGATCCCCTTGGATGCGCGGACCCGGCCAATAATCGAAAGGAGTGGGACGTGTTCAAACGGATCATGGTGCCGGTTGACCTTCGGCATGCCGATCGCCTTGAAAAGGCGCTTGGCTGTGCGGCGGACCTGGCACGAAATTACAAGGCGACGCTGGTCTATGTCGGCGTTTCTGCGGCGGCGCCGAGTTCCATCGCACATACGCCAGCGGAATTCGCAGACAAGCTCAAGGCCTTCGCCGACGCGCATGGCGCGGACTACGGCATATCTGTCGAGGCACATGCGGTGACCAGTCATGACCCATCTACCGATCTGGACCCGGCGCTGCTCAAGGCGGTGGATGAGACCGGTGCCGACTTGGTGGTCATGGCCAGCCATGTGCCCAACATCACCGATTACATCTGGCCATCGAACGGCGGCACGATTGCCGGTCACGCCAAGGTCTCCGTCATGGTGGTGCGCTAGCGGTTGGCCACGGCCCGGAACAGGGACCGGACAAAGGAAACGCTGAAATACAAGGAGGCCTGACATGGCTGACAACACAAACGATCAGGGGATACGCGAGCCGGAAGGCGCCGCGGACCTGATCGAAACCGATTACGAGATCGGTCAGGACAACATCGAAACACAGATCGGCCCGTTCGGATTGGACATTCACAACCCGGTCTTCATGATCTCGGGTCTGTCGATTGTCGCCTTCGTTTTTGGGGCGCTGATCTTTCCGGAATCTGCCGAAACCTTTTTCGGATGGCTGCGACCGGCGCTAACCAGCACCTTTGACTGGTTCTTCTTGATGGCGGCCAACATCTTTGTCCTATTTTGCCTGCTTCTGATCGTGTCGCCTATGGGCAGCGTGCGTCTGGGCGGGGCGGACGCGCAGCCCGATTACGGTTACGCAGGCTGGTTCGCGATGCTCTTTGCCGCGGGCATGGGGATCGGCCTCATGTTTTTTGGCGTCCTTGAGCCCGCGTATTACTTTGGCACGCCTTGGGGCGATGAACCTCTGGGTGTGGTACGCCCCTTTGCCGAAGACGGCAGCCTGATTGAAGCGAACGTGCAGGAAGCGCGCCGCATGGCGCTGGCCGCCACATCCTATCACTGGGCGCTGCACCCGTGGGCCATCTACGCCATCGTCGCTCTGGCGTTGGCCTTGTTCTCCTACAACAAGGGGCTGCCGCTTTCGATCCGCTCTGCCTTTTACCCGATCCTGGGCGATCGCGTCTGGGGCTGGTGGGGTCACATCATCGATACGCTGGCGGTTTTTGCGACGCTCTTCGGCCTTGCCACATCTCTTGGGGTCGGCGCGCAACAGGCCAATGCCGGGCTGGATTACATCTATGGCATTCCGTCCAGCGTCACGGTGCAGGTCATCCTCATCATCGGGATCACCGCCATCGCGCTGATTTCGGTGCTTCGCGGACTCGATGGCGGGGTCAAGATCCTGTCCGAAATCAACATGGTGATTGCAGCGGCGCTGTTGTTGTTCGTGTTGTTTGCGGCCGGAGCGGGAACGATCATAACTGAATTCGTTGCGGGTCTTGGCGCCTACGGACAGGAAATCTTTGCTCTGTCCAACCCCTTCGGACGCGAAGACACGGGATACATGCAGGGCTGGACGGCCTTCTACTGGGCGTGGTGGATTTCCTGGTCGCCCTTTGTGGGCATGTTCATCGCGCGCGTCAGCCGGGGGCGGACGGTCCGGGAATTCGTGATCTGCGTTCTGATCATCCCGTCCTTTGTCTGCGTCTTCTGGATGGCGACCTTCGGAGGCTCGGCAATCAGCGACATGATCGCCAACCCGGAAACGAGCTCGGTCAAGGCCAATGTGATCGATGCCTACAAACCCGAATTGTCGCTCTTTGCGATGCTCGACGGTTTGCCGCTGTCGGGGATCACCTCGACCATCGGTATCGTGCTGGTGATCGTATTCTTTGTGACCTCGTCGGATTCCGGTTCACTGGTCATCGATACGATCACCGCCGGCGGCAAGATCGACGCGCCGGTCCCGCAGCGGGTGTTCTGGTGCACATTCGAGGGGCTTGTCGCCATTGCGCTCTTGCTGGGCGGCGGGCTGACCTCTCTGCAGGCCATGGTGATCTCTACCGGGTTGCCGTTCACCTTGATCCTTCTGGTCATGTGCGTCGCGATCTGGAAAGGGCTGCGGTCCGAACAGGCCAATACCTGATCGGGCTCCGACCCTCTTCAAAGGCCCCGGCACAGCGCCGGGGCCTTTCGCGTTTTCGGGGTCAATCGCCGGGTTGACGCCGCCGGTCCGGCGGGCATTGTCGCAGGATCATCAGTGCAAAGGGGCCATCATGCTGGATGTCGATTTCGTGCGGGCGCAGTTTCCGGCCTTTGCCGAGCCTTCCTTGCAGGGGCAGGCCTTCTTCGAGAACGCGGGCGGCTCTTACGCTTGCGCGCCCGTGGTCGATCGGCTGAGCCGCTTCTACCGCGAACGCAAGGTGCAGCCCTATGCGCCCTTCGCGGCCAGTCAGGCCGCCGGTGCGGAGATGGATGAGGCGCGGGCGCGCATGTCCGCGCTGCTGGGGGTGGCGCGGGATGAACTCAGCTTTGGGCCCTCGACGACGCAGAACACCTATGTGCTCGCGCAGGCCTTTCGTCAGTTCATGCAACCGGGAGAGGCCATCGTCGTCACCAATCAGGATCATGAGGCCAATTCCGGCCCGTGGCGGCGGCTGGTGGCGGACGGCATCGAAATCCGCGAGTGGATGATCGACCCGCATACGGGCCATCTTGACCCCGAAGAGCTTGAACCGCTTCTGGACGAAAAGGTGCGGCTGGTCTGTTTCCCCCATTGTTCCAACGTGGTCGGAGAGATCAACCCGGTGACGGAAATCACCGCGCTGGCCCATGCTGCCGGGGCCTTTGTCTGTGTCGATGGCGTCAGCTATGCGCCGCATGGCTTCCCCAATGTCGGAGAGCTTGGCCCCGATATTTACCTCTTCAGCAGCTACAAGACCTTCGGCCCCCATCAGGGGCTGATGGTGGTGCGCCGGGCACTGGCAGAGGTGCTGCCCAATCAGGGGCATGTCTTCAACGCCGGGTCGCTGACCAAGCGGTTTACGCCCGCTGGGCCGGATCATGCGCAGGTCGCGGCCTGCGCCGGGATGGCCGATTATGTCGATCAATTGGCCGCGCATCACGCCGTCGAGGCGCATGAGGTCCATGACCTGATGCGCGCGCATGAGATTTCCTTGTTGCAGCCATTGCTGGATGCGGTGGCAAACCGTGATGGAGTGCGTCTGCTGGGCCCGGATGAGGCATCGCGCCGCGCGCCGACGGTGGCTCTGGCCCTGAACAGAAACGCCGAACAGGTCGCGGCGCGGCTGGCCCAGCATGGCGTCATGGCGGGCGGTGGCGATTTCTACGCGGTGCGCCCCTTGCAGGCCATGGGCATCGACCCAGCAATGGGTGTGCTGCGGCTGTCCTTTGTCCATTACACGACCGCGGAAGAGGTCGCGCAGGTCATCGATGCGCTGGACGCCGTGCTCTGACCCTTGTCCTATGCCCGAACGCGCTATCTGCTTGACGGGCAACACAAAGGCAGGAGAGCCCCTTGTCCGAGACCTCCCCGATCCTCGTCTGGTTCCGGCGCGACCTGCGCCTGTCCGACCATGCCGCGCTCAGCGCTGCCGTAAAAACCGGACGGCCGGTGATTCCGGTGGTGATCCGCGACGGGCTGGTCGACGGACTGGGAGCCGCGCCCAAGTGGCGCTGGGGCTTTGGGGTTGGCCATCTGGCCGAGCGTCTGGCCAAGCGCGGCTCAAAGCTGATCCTGCGGTCGGGCAAGGCGGTGGATGTCCTGACACAGCTTGCCCAAGACACGGGGGCAGGGGCCGTCTACTGGATGCGGGCCTATGACCCCGACAGCGTTTCGCGTGATACGGATGTGAAATCTGCACTGAAAGAGGCGGGGCGCGACGTGCAGAGCTTTGCCGGGCACCTGATGTTCGAACCCTGGACGGTGGAGACCAAGCAAGGCCAGTACTACAAAGTCTACACGCCGTTCTGGAAATCGGTCCGGGACCGCGAGGTGGCAGAGCCGTTGCCGATCCCAGGCAAATTGCCCGCGCCGGCGGCTTGGCCCGCAAGTGAGGACCTTGACGATTGGGCGCTGGGCCGCGCCATGGATCGCGGTGCCGCCGTCGTGCGCCCCTATGTCCGGCTGGGCGAAGAGGCCGCACAGGACCGGCTGGCCGAGTTCATCGACAACAGCGTCGGGCAATACGACGAAAGGCGCGACCTGCCGTGGACCGACGGCACCTCTTGCCTGAGCGAAAACCTGGCGGTGGGGGAAATCACACCCGCCCAGTGCTGGCACGCGGGGCGGCGCAAGATGGAAGAGGGCAGCAAGGGGGCCGAAACCTTTCTCAAGGAGTTGGTCTGGCGCGAGTTTGCATATCACCTGCTGTGGCACACCCCCCGCATCGCCACCGACAACTGGCGCGAGGAATGGGACGCCTTTCCGTGGAACACGGACGAGCGCCTGAAAGAAGTGCGCGACTGGAAGCGCGGTTGCACGGGGATCCGCTTTGTCGATGCGGGCATGCGCGAAATGTACGTTACGGGCCGCATGCACAACCGGGTGCGCATGGTCGTGGCGTCATACCTGACCAAGCACCTGCTGACCCATTGGAAGGTGGGGATGAAGTGGTTCGAGGATTGCCTGATCGACTGGGACCCGGCCTCGAATGCGATGGGATGGCAATGGTCGGCCGGGTCCGGGCCGGACGCGACACCCTATTTCCGGGTGTTCAACCCGGTCACCCAGCGCGAGAAATTCGATCCGAAACGCCGCTACGTCGACCGTTGGATCGCGGAGGGGCAAAAATCCCCGTCCGACGAGGCGCTCAGCTATTTCGACGCCATTCCCCAAAGCTGGACCATGCAGCCGGGGGATGACTACCCCGACCCGATTGTCAGCGCCGACGAAGGCCGCAAGCGGGCGCTTTCGGCCTATGAGAACCGTGGGTTCTGATCTGCGGGCGCGGTCAGTTGGAAACGCCGCCCATGCGATCCATCTTGACCCAGCCGCTGGAAGAGCCCGCATAGGCGATCTTGCACACCGGCTTGGCATCCGAGCAGGTTTCGACAAAGCCGCCCGAACCGGGGGCGAGCGTGGCGACCTTCTGGGTCAGTTCCATGTCGCTGTAGATCGCGACCGGCAGGGCCGACATGTTGTAATAGGGAATGTCGCGCGCCACGTTGCGCTCCCACGAACCACCGGTTACCTGCGGCGCGGGCTGAACCTGACGTACGGGTTCGGAAAGCGACAGCGGCGCCGGAGAAGGAGCGGCGGACGCTGCGGGGGCCTGCGTTTCGGCCTTCTGGAGCCCCACGAAGCTCATCATCTTGCCGCAGCCGGACGTTGCAATCGCCAGCAGGCATACTGCCGTGAAATGTATTTTCATCTGTCCTCTCCCGTTTCAAGGGAATGTTTCGTCCCGGACTACCTACAGGAAACACCATGTTTGCCGGATTCCAAAGCACAAATCCTTGTCAACAAGACCTCGCGCCATAAACTTTCCACGAATTGATCCAAGGCAGGGATGCTCATGCTCCTCACTGATACGCACGGCCAAGCCAATCTTCCGCGATACTTCGCGCGGGTCTTCGAGATGGCGAACAGAATGGAGCGCGGGACACTGGACTTTGTCCTGGACGACGGGCGGGTGTTTCGCGCCCGTGGGCGCGCTGCCGGACCGGTCGCCGAGCTTCGTCTGCACGACGACGACGTGTTTGCCCGCCTGATCCGCGAGGGCGACCTTGGGTTCTGTGAGGCTTACCTCGATCAATGGTGGTCAACGCCGGATCTGATCGGTTTTCTGGACCTTGTGCATGCCAACGAAGAGATGTTCGACGGCTATCCCGGCGGCGGTCTGGTGCGTGCCTTTGAACGCTTTCGCTTCTGGTTGCAGTCCAACAGCAAGCGGCAGGCGCGCAAGAACATCTCGCACCACTACGATCTGGGAAATGATTTCTACCGGCTTTGGCTGGATGACACGATGACCTATTCCTCGGCTCTGTTCATGACCGGTCAGGAGAGCCTCGAAAAGGCGCAGGAGGCGAAATACGCCTCTATGGTGGACCAGATGGGGGCGCAGCCGGGCGACCACGTGCTGGAAATCGGCTGTGGTTGGGGCGGGTTCGCGGAATATGCCGCCAAGGAGCGCGGGCTGCGCGTGACCGGCCTGACCATCAGCAAGGAGCAATTCAATTACGCGCAGGAGCGCATCGCTCGCGCCGGGCTGTCGGATCGCGTCGATTTCAAACTGCAGGATTACCGCGACGAGCGTGGCACCTATGACGGGATCGCGTCCATCGAGATGTTCGAAGCGGTGGGCGAAAAGTACTGGCCGGTCTATTTCGACGCCGTCAGGGCACGGCTGAAACCGGGCAAGACGGCGACGCTGCAGATCATCACGGTGCAGCACAAGCGCTGGGAAATTTATCGGCGGGGCGTGGATTTCATCCAGAAATACATCTTTCCGGGCGGCATGTTGCCTTCGCCAGAGGTGCTGCGGGCCGAGGTGGAGAAAGCCGGCCTGCACGTGGTGCGCAGCCTGGAATTCGGCGAAAGCTATAGCCAGACGCTGCGCCGCTGGCACGAAACATTCAACGATCGCTGGGACGAGGTGGCCTCGCTTGGCTTTGACGACCGGTTCCGCAGAATGTGGAATTTCTACCTCGCCTCTTGCGCGGCGACCTTTCACAGCGGTAACTGTGATGTGACCCAGATCACAATAGCAAAGCCAAGCTGACAGATGCCCAACGCCGCGAAACTCTTTGCTGCCCTCAGTCTCGCGCTGGTGGGATGGATCGCGTCGGACATGATCAAGCCCTTGCTGCCCTTCAGTGTCGACTTTGGGTGGTTCAATTATGTGAACGCGACGATCGGCTTTCTGGTGGGATGGCTGTTCCTTGGCCCGCGCGCGGGACAGGGGCCGACGGCAGTGATCAACAACGGCATCACCTCGGCGGTGGTCATGGTGGTTGTCGGTCTTTTCGTTCAGGCCACCAATGAAATGGTGCGCCTGTCTTTTGCCCGTCGCTATGACGACCCGTTCGAGGCGGTCGCCGCGATTTTCGAGATTGTCATCGAATACGCGGTTATCCTTTGGGACGTGCAGTTGATCATTGTCCTGCTTGCCGGGGGGATCATCAGTGCCTTCGTGTCCGAAGTTGTGGGCAAATTCTGGAGGTAATCCCCTGTCTACGCTGTTTTTCTACGGCACGCTGCGGTACGCGCCGCTGCCGGAGCTGATCCTCGGGCACATGCCTGACATGGAACCGGCGCGTCTGCCCGCTCACGCTGCGGTCTGGGCCGAAGGGCAGGCCTTTCCGATGATCGTCGCCCGCGAGGGTGCCGAGGCCGAGGGGCTGCTGGTCCGCAACCTGAGCGACGAGGACCGCGCGGCGCTGGATTATTATGAGGGCGGGTTTGTCTACAAGACGCGGGTCATGACGGTGCAGACCCATGATGGCCTGGTCGAGGCGGGGGTCTTTTTCCCGGAAACGGACAAGTGGCAACCGGGGGCCGCGTGGTCGTTGGACGACTGGGCCGAAAAATGGGGCGGCGTCACTCTGGGGGCTGCGCGTGAGTTGATGGACCGGCGCGGGGCTTATTCCGCGCAGGAGGCGGCGGGGATGCTGCCGTTCTTCCGCGCCCGGGCATGGGCGATGCAGATCGCCGCGACCGGGGCGCCGCAGACGTTGCGGCGCAAGAACGCGCCGGAGGATGTGGAGTATCAGGGTCTGCGCGGACAGCCCTACAAGGGGTTCTTCCGGATTGATCCGTTTCGGCTGCGCTATCGGCGCTTCGATGGGGAATGGAGCGCGCCGCTGGAGCGGGAGTGTTTCATCGCCTTCGACGTGGCTTTGGTGCTGCCCTATGATCCGGTGTTGGATAAGGTGCTGCTGATCGAGCAGATGCGCTTTGGCCCCATCCATCGCGGCGATCCGGCGGCTTGGGTACTGGAGGCGGTGGCCGGGGTGGTCGACGCGGGGGAGACGCCGGAAGAGGCGGCGCGGCGCGAGACGGTTGAGGAAGCGGGCGTGGAGGTCCGTGAATTGAGGCTGGCGGCGCGGGGCTATGCCTCTCCCGGGTATACGACCGAATTCTATCACTCTTACGTGGGGCTCTGCGACCTTTCCGGCCGGGACAAGGGCATGGGCGGTCTGGATGAAGAGCATGAGGATATCCGCAGCCATGTGGTGTCTTTCGATCATGCGATGGAGCTGGTGGAGACGGGGGAGATCAACGCCCTGCCGCTGGCGATGCTGATCAATTGGGTGGCAGCGCGGCGGGATCAGTTGCGGTCGGCCTGAGGGTGTGTCCACGCGTGGACAGCTTAGGGGGAATGCAGAATCAATGGGTTACAGAGGCGGTTTTACCTTTTGGTAACGTTCGGGCGGGCCGTGAAACGGCGCGCGTCCCGGTCTGGACGGCCGGAACATGGCTGCGCCCGGCGTCCCCTGCCGTTGGAGCGGTCAGCCGTCAAGCAGCGCCGCCAGCGCGCTCTGGGGCCGCACCACATCCGCCAGTGTATAGCCGTCCAGAGTGGCAAAGAACGCCTCTTGTGCCTGCGCCAGCGGCCCTCGCAACCCGCAGGCGGGCAGGATCAGGCAGGAGGTGTTGGCCCCGAAACACTCTGCTACCGGATCATCGCGTTTCATCGCCCGCACCACGTCGCCAATGCGGATCAGCTCTGCACTGCGGCCAAGGGTCAGCCCGCCGTTGCGCCCGCGTTCGGACCGCGCAAAGCCCTCTGCCACAAGCTGTGTCGCGACCTTGGACAGGTGATGGTCCGACAGGTCAAAAAGTGCGGCGATCTGCGATGTCGGCACGCGGTCAGGCGACCGCACGGCCAATGTCATCAAGATCCGCAAGGCGTAATCGGTGAATTTGTCCAGTTGCATGGCCTTTATTTAGCATTTGAAATGCGCATTTGACAGTGCTAGATAATGCGCATCAAAAATACCAAATAAAGGCGATTCCCATGACACTCTCTGATGCCTTCCTGTGGCCAGGAACCAAGGTCTGCGAAAAATTGGGCGTCGACCCGGAGGGTGAGGCCGGATTGCTGCGCTGGATGGTCAACACGCTGGTCTATCTGGTGCTGAGCCTGACCGTTGTTTGGGTGCTGGTGGTGTGACCATGCCGCCGCGCATTCCCGTCACCGTGGCGCAGATTGAAACGGTTGTGGCCCGGTTCTACGCCCGCGTGCGCGTCGACCCGGTGCTTGGGCCGGTGTTTGCCGCCCATGTGGACGACTGGCCGCCGCATGAGGCCAAGATCGTGCGGTTCTGGCGCAACGCCCTGTTGTTGGAGCGCTGCTATAACGGCAATCCGATGCAGGTGCATGCCGCTGCGGGCAATGTCAAAAGCACGCATTTCACGGTCTGGCTGTCGTTGTTCGATAGCGTTCTGCAAGAGGAACTGCCGCCGATGCTGGCCGCGTCTTGGTCGGCGCTGGCCCATAGGATCGGACGCGGGCTGAGCTATGGGCTGCCGTCGTCCTGCGGTGCGGAGATGGTGCCCGATCTGGGCTGATTTCGGCCAAGCCTGACGCCGCACGGTTGCCGACTGTCGCGGCCCCTCATGTCTTTATTCTGAAAAATGTGCCGGGCGGTGCAACCCGGCAGCCGGTTTGCGCGTTGACGCGGTCAATGGGACCGCGATGGCGCGTTGCCCGGGCCGACCCGTACAGGCGGAGCCGGCCCTGCGGCGCGCGTCATCGGCTTGAGTTCCCCCCACCTCGGCCCTACACCAAGGGAATTAGGTTTCGAAAAGGACATGTCTCATGCGTAACTCGCAGGATCTCGCACAGGCGGTCGGCCAGACCCCGCTGATCAAGCTCCGCAAGGCATCGGAAATGACGGGCTGCGAGATCTGGGGCAAGGCCGAGTTCATGAACCCGGGCCAGTCGGTCAAGGATCGCGCGGCGCTGTACATCATCAAGGATGCCATCGCCAAGGGTCAGCTGGAGCCGGGCGGCACCATCGTCGAAGGCACCGCCGGCAACACCGGCATCGGTCTTGCGCTGGTTGGCGCGTCGATGGGGTTCAAGACGGTGATCGTCATGCCCGAGACCCAGAGCCAGGAAAAGAAGGACATGCTGCGGCTGGCCGGTGCCGAATTGGTGCTGGTGCCTGCGGCGCCCTACAAGAACCCCAACAACTATGTGCGCTATTCCGGTCGTCTGGCCGAGGAGCTGGCCAAGACGGAACCGCATGGCGCGATCTGGGCGAACCAGTTCGACAACGTGGCCAACCGTCAGGCGCATATCGAGACGACCGGCCCCGAGATCTGGGAGCAGACCGGCGGCAAGGTCGACGGGTTCATCTGCGCGGTGGGGTCGGGCGGCACGGCGGCCGGTGTCGGCATGGCGCTGCAGCCCAAGGGCGTGAAATGCGGCATCGTCGATCCGATGGGGTCGGGGATCTACACGCTGTATACCCAAGGTGAGGCCAAGGCCGAGGGCAGTTCGATCTCCGAGGGGATCGGGCAGGGGCGGATCACCGCCAACCTTGAAGGGTTCAAGCCCGATTTCCTGACGCAGGCCACGGACGAAGAGGCGCTGCCGATCGTGTTCGACCTGCTGTCCGAAGAGGGGCTGTGCATGGGCGGATCCACCGGCATCAACGTCGCGGGCGCCATCCATATGGCGCGCGAGATGGGGCCGGGCCACACCATCGCGACCGTGCTGTGCGACTATGGCACGCGCTACCAGTCCAAGCTGTTCAACCCGGACTTCCTGCGCGACAAGGGCCTGCCGACCCCGCCCTGGATGACGCGCGGACCGTCCAGCATTCCCGGCGTATTCGAGGACGCATGACCCTAATTCGCACTGCTTCGCAGGCGCTTCTGGCGCTTTTTCTGGCTGTTTCGCTCTGGACCGGCGCTGTTTTCGCGCAGGTTTCGGTTGAGGACTATTCGCGTTGGGAAACCATCGCGTCCCGCGCCGAATCCATGGTGGACGCGGGACGCGCCGAGGACGAGCGGTTCGAGGCCATCCGCCAGCAGGTGGCAGAGTGGCGGGAACAGTTTCTGGCGGCACAGCGGGCCAATGCCTCGCGCATCCAGACGCTGCAGGCGCAACTGAGTGCGCTGGGTGATCCACCGGCGGAAGGCACGGAAACGCC
Organism: Antarctobacter jejuensis; assembly: GCF_052266595.1. Taxonomy (NCBI): domain Bacteria; kingdom Pseudomonadati; phylum Pseudomonadota; class Alphaproteobacteria; order Rhodobacterales; family Roseobacteraceae; genus Antarctobacter; species Antarctobacter jejuensis. The sequence goes on from NZ_JBQQXJ010000013.1 coordinate 55,713, forward strand.
GGAGATTTCCGAGCAGAGAAAGCTGCTTAGTCAGCAATTGGCCGAGCAGCGCGCGCCCGTCGTGCGGGCCGAAGCGGCCTATTCGCGGGCCAATGCGATCATCTCTGAGATCGACAGCATCATCCGAGAGCGTCAGACCGACGCGCTGCTGGAACTGGGCGCATCCCCGGTGAACCCGGTGTTGTGGCCCGCGGCGCTGACCGAGATTCAGGGCACCCTGACGTCGCTCTGGAAGGAAATCACCGACAATATCACCGACCGGGCAAACCGGACGCGGGCCATGCGGAACCTGCCGCTGGTGCTGTTGTACGTGCTGGTTGGCGTGATGCTGATTGCGCGCGGGTCGGTCTGGGCAAGGGCCGGGGTAGAGCGCCTGCGGGCGGGAACGCGGCGCGGCACCGGCGCCTTTCGGTTCCTCGTATCGCTGGGCAAGATCCTGTTGCCCTACCTTGGCATCGTCGCCCTGTTGCAGGGCGTCGAGGCGACCGGATTTGCCATCGACGACTGGAACGTCCTGCTGAACAAGCTGCCGATCTGGGTGGCGATGCTGTTCGGCATCCGCTGGCTGGCGGATGAGGCGCTGAACGACGACGATGAAATCGCGGCGCTGAAGCTGCCCGCCGATGAGCGGCCCGTGGCGCGCAGGCTGGCGAATGCGCTGGCGGCCCTTTACGTGGTGGAATCCATCGTCAGCACCCTGATCGAGCTTGGCGGGTGGTCTGCCGCGACGGCGGCGGTGGCACAGTTCCCGGTTCTGGTTCTGGCCGGTCTGATGCTGGTGCGGCTGGGCCGGGTGCGCAACGACGCGGCCATGGTCGGCACGCGGGAGGCACAAGAGGCGGGGCCGGGCGATTTCCGTCTGCGGTTTGCGCGCCTGTTGGGCCGGGCCTGTCAGATCATAGGGATCGCGGGGCCGGTGCTGGCGGCGATCGGCTATTTCCGCGTGGGCGAGTCGCTGGTCTATCCGGCCATTGCCACGCTTGCGCTTGTTGGCCTGATCATGGTGCTGCAGCGTTTCCTGACCAGCCTGTACGAGCTTGTTTCCCGCAAGGACGGGAAGGGCGGTGAAAGCCTGTGGCCGGTTCTGGGCGGCTTTGTCCTTGCCATGCTGGCGCTGCCCTTGTTGGCGCTGATCTGGGGCGCGCGCGAGGCGGACCTGACAGAGATCTGGGCCCGCGCGCAGGAAGGCATCAGCATCGGCGCGACGCAGATAACGCCGATGACCTTCTTTGTCGTGATCGCCGTCTTTGCGGCGGGATACCTGTTGACGCGTTTGCTGCAGGGGGCGCTGCGGACCTCTGTCCTGCCCAAGACGGAGATCGATCAGGGCGGGCAGAACGCCATCGTCTCGGGCGTGGGTTATGTCGGTGTCTTTGCCGCCGTGGTGACGGCGGTGACGGCGGGCGGTCTGGACCTGTCGTCGCTGGCCATTGTCGCCGGTGCGCTGTCCGTCGGTATCGGTTTCGGCCTGCAGAACATCGTGTCGAACTTTGTCTCCGGGATCATCCTGCTGATCGAACGTCCCATCGGCGAGGGCGACTGGATCGAGGTGAACGGCACCCACGGCATCGTCAAGGATATCTCTGTCCGGTCCACGCGGGTGGAGACCTTTGACCGTTTCGACGTGATCATCCCGAACGCCGACCTCGTGTCGGGGACGGTGTCGAACTACACCCGTGGCAATTCGCTGGGCCGGATCATCATCGAGGTGGGCGTGGCCTATGGCTCGGACACCCGCAAGGTGGAACGCCTGCTGCTGAACATCGCGCGCGAGCACGAAATGGTGCTGATGAACCCGGCGCCCGCAGTGGACTTCATGAACTTTGGCGCGGATTCGCTGGATTTCCGGATCCGGGCGGTTCTGCGCGACATCGGGCAGGGCATGGCGGTCAAGACCGAGATGCGCCACCAGATCAACGAGATCTTTGCCGAAGAGGGGATCGAGATTCCCTTTGCGCAGCGCGATCTCTGGCTGCGCAATCCCGAGGTGCTGGCCGATGCGGTCGAAGAACGCATGAGCGAGGCGCGCAAGTCCAGCGAGAGTACCTCGCCGCGTCCCTCCACCGCGGTCCTTGGCGACGAGCGGGTGGGCGACGAGGACGAAGGGTGAGCGATTTGCTGTACCGCGAGGACGCCTATCGCCGCGAGGCGGAGGGCGAGGTCATCGCGCTGACCGGAGAGGGCGGCATCGTGGTGTCGCAGGCGGTTTTCTATCCCACGGGCGGCGGCCAGCCCGGCGACAGCGGCTGGCTGGAATGGTCCGGCGGGCGCCTGCCGATCGCCACGACGGTCAAGGGCGAGGGCGGGGCTTCGGTCCTGTTGCCCTCCGAACCCGCCGCGCTGCCAGCGGTGGGCACAAAGGTGCTGCAGGTGCTGGACTGGGAACGGCGGCACAAGCACATGCGCGTGCACACGGCGCTGCACCTCTTGAGCGTGGTGATCCCGCTGCCGGTGACCGGAGGACAGATCGGGCCGGGAAGCGGGCGGCTGGATTTCCACATGCCGCAGCCGCCAGAGGACCGGGACGCGCTGCAACAGGCACTGAACGATCTGATCGACCGCGATCTGGAGGTCAGCGAAGACTGGATTTCCGAGGAAGAACTGGACGCGCGGCCCGATCTGGTCAAGACGCTGAGCGTCCAGCCGCCGCGCGAGGCCGGGCGCATCCGGCTGATCCGCATCGGGCGCGGCGGGGAGCAGGTGGACCTGCAGCCCTGCGGCGGCACCCATGTGGCGCGGACCGGAGAGATCGGCTGTGTCACGCTGGGCAAGATCGAGAACAAGGGCAAGCAGAACCGGCGGGTGCACATCGCCCTGTCGTGAGCGCGGACGGGAGGCTGGGCAGACGAACAGGGGTGGGGTAGACTGCCTGAGGTTGTCTGACCGGAGGATGAGCCGATGCGTGTCGTTCCAATCCTTTGCGCCTTGTTCCTTGGATCGGCCGGTCAGGCCGACACCTCGACCGAGGCTTTTCTGCAAAGCTGTCGCGATCTGCATCAGGGCCGTCCCGGTGGCGCGCAGTGTGAGGCCATGCTGGAGGGGGTTCTGGGGGCGTTCAGCCTGATCGGACGGGATTACTATCCGGTCTCGGCGGAACTGGGCTATTGCCTGATGCCCGACATGACGCCGGTCGAGGCGGCGACTGCCATCATCCGCTATGCGGACACCGATCCTGACTGCGCGCGGCTGGCGCATTTTTCCATGTGCATGAATCTTGCCTTTCAGAAAACCTACGCCGGATCCTGTTGAGAGGGGGATCCGATTGCGCGCTGCCGCGCACCGGTTTCCGGTTGGGGCTATGCGACGCCCGGATCGGGATCGTGGGGGAGGTGGCTGGCGGAATTGAAACTTCAGGATTCACCAGAACGAAGACCTTCGTTCCGGCCCCAACCCTCATCCCGCTTTGTGCCTGACAGCCCCGCCCCTCCGCGCCAAGCGAAATAGCGGTTTCCCGCCTTTGGCGGGTCCCTCCGCGATTTCCCTTGTCCCGGCGGTACGGCGCCGTCTTTTCGGCACGCGGGACGAGGGATGGCTCCGGAACGAAGATCGTCGCAGGCGAGGTCAGCGCTTTTTCAGCGGGACGCCGTAGAGTTCCATGCGATGGCCCTTGAGCCGGTAGCCGAGTTTTTCGGCGATCTTTTCCTGCAGCGCCTCGATTTCGGGGTCGACGAATTCGATCACCTCACCGCTGTTGAGGTCGATCAGGTGATCGTGGTGTTCGCGTTCCGCGTCCTCGTAGCGGGCGCGGCCATCGCCGAAGTCGACCCGTTCGAGGATGCCTGCCTCTTCGAAGAGTTTGACGGTGCGATAGACCGTGGCGATCGATATGTTGGGATCACGGTCCGAGGCGCGGGCATAGAGTTCCTCTACGTCCGGGTGATCGTTTGCGCCTTCCAGCACATCGGCGATGGTGCGGCGTTGCTCTGTCATGCGCAGGCCCTTGGCCGCGCAGCGGTCTGTGATGGTGTCGGTCATGGGCCCGGTGTCGCCTGTTCTCTGTCCGTTTTAGGCAATGGCGCGCGGGAGGCCAAGCCTCGAACGCGCCGCGCCCGAAGGACGTAGAGGCCGAGGGTTGTCACCACGATCAGCCCGCCTGTGATCATGCGGGGGGAGGGGGCCTCTCCGGTGCCGAGCCAGACCCAGAGCGGCGCCAGTACGGTTTCAAGCAGCAGGAGCAGGCTGACATTGGCGGCCGAAGTGTATCGCGAGGCCTGGCTGAGGGCGAAGAAGGACAGCGGCAGGACCAGAAGGGCGGTGGCGAGGATGGCAGTCAGGTTGCCGCTGGTCATGTTGGCCGGACCGGTGACGAGCCAGCCTGTGGCCCCCGCAAGGCCCGCGCCAAGGCCGATGACCAGCAGGAGCGGCATCTGCGGGTGGTGGCGCAGGGTGACGAAGTTCAGCGCCAGCGCGGCGGCTACGCCAAGGCCGCAGGCCGCGCCCAGGAGCGCGCGGGTATCGAAGGCGGTGCCCGTGTCGCTGACCGCCAGCGCGATCCCGGCAAGAACGCAGAGGGTCGCGCCCCAAGTGGCGCGCGAGGCCCGTTCGCCGTGCAACAGGCGGGCGAGGAGGGCGGACCAGACCGGCACCGTCGCCACGCCAAGCAGTACGGGTGCCACCGGGGCCACGGCGATGCCGATCGGGAAGAGCGTGGCGTTCAGGGCGTGGCACAGGATGACCATGATGGCCGCGCCTCGGCCCAGTGCCGTGACATCGGTGCGCCGGTCCGTGCTGGTCACAGCCCAGAAGGCGAGGAAGATCAGCGCCATGCACAGCCCGCGCCAGCCCAGCATCTGAAATCCCGACATGCCCGACAGCCGCATCAAGAGCGCATCGGGCGTCAGGATCAGGGCCCCGGCCAAGGCAAGGCCGAGGCCGAAGGCAGGCGCGCGGGCCATAGGCTCAGGCGTAGAGCGGCTGCATGCCCATCTGCATGTGCAACAGGTTCACCGCGGCCTCGTCCAGCCCCAGCGCCTTGGCCAGCCGGTCGAGGTATTCCGCCTCGGCCTGTGTATCGACGCGGATGGTCATCAGCGACGCGGAATAGACCTGCATCTTTTGCGCCTCGGGGACCTCTGCGGCGAGGGCCTCGGGATCGACCTTGGCTTTCAGCTGCTTCTGGATGAAGGCGCGGTCCTCAGCATCGGCGTCATCGCCGAGCGTTTCGAGGATCTTGGCCTGTTCGGCCTTGTCGATGCCGCCGTCCGACTTGGCCGCCATGATCATCGCGCGCAGCATCAGCGCCGCCGCCTCTTCGGCATCCGGCGCGGTGCCGGCGTTCTTGAAGCTGTCGAGCATGCCGCCAAGGCCCTGACCCTGGGCTGCCGCGGCGCTTCCGGCCATGGCCGACAGCATGCCAGCGAGCCCGGAGCCGCCCGAGCCCAGCTGCGAGAGCATGCCGCCGCCGCCGCCCGCGCTGCCGGCGCGGCCCATCAGGGCCGAGAGGTCCAGGCCGCCCGACTGCATCTTTTGCATCATTTCCGCCATGGGGTTGCCGCCCGCGGCCCCCATGCCCGGCATGCCGCCCATGCCGGAAGAGCGCATCGAGTCGACCATGTCCTCCATGCCTGCGCCTTCAGGGAACTGTCCGCCCATCATCTTGGCCATCTGCGCCTGCAGCGAGGAGGTGGGGGTCGAGCTTTTGACCTGTGCGCCGCCGCCCAGCAAGCCGCCGATTCCCTGTCCTCCGGACATCTTGTCCACGCCGCGTGCGGCTGCGTAGCCGATCGCCAATTTTGCCAGCGTTCCCATGAGACTCATCGGGTTCTCCTCCTGTGATGCTCTCGTTGTTTTCCGACTGTGACAGAAAGGGGCCGTTGCGCACAGGGGAAAGGGGATGCATTGACCTCGCCCCACGGGCGGTGTCCAAGGGAGGCATGCAACGCAAGGACAGCATGGATCTGGCGGGAGCCGCGGGGATGGTGGTCTTTGCGGGGGTTCTGGCGTTCAACCAGGTCGTCATCAAGTTCACCAATGCCGGGTTTTCGCCGGTCTTTGCCGCCGGGCTGCGTTCGGTGCTGGCGCTTTTGGTGCTGATGCTCTGGGTGCGGTTGAGCGGGCGGCGCATCAGTGGCCTGCGGCGGACATTGCTGCCGGGGCTGGCGCTGGGGCTGGTATTCAGCGCGGAGTTCGTTTTCCTGTTTCTGGCGTTGGATCTGACCAGCGTGTCGCGCGCCTCTATCGTGTTTTATTCGATGCCGGTCTGGTTGGCGGCGGTGGCGCATTTCGCCCTGCCGGGAGAGCGCCTGTCGGCGCGGCGGACGCTGGGCCTTGTGCTGGCGGTGGCGGGCGTGGCCTGGGCGCTGGCGGACCCGCAGAGCCGGGGTGCGGGGGATCTGCGCGGCGATCTGCTGGCGTTATTGGGGGCGTTTTCCTGGGCGGGGATCGCGCTGATCGTGCGGCTGACGCGGGTGTCGGAACTGGCGGCGGAGGGGCAGCTGTTCTGGCAGATCGCGGTCTCTGCCATGGTGCTCTGTGCGGTGGCGCCGCTGTTCGGGCCGCTGTTGCGGCAGGTCGATGCGCTTAGCCTGTTCGGGCTGGGCTATGGCACGCTGGTGGTTGCGCTTGGGTTTCTGTTCTGGCTGCGGCTGATGGCGATCTATCCGGCCTCGGATATCGCGTCGTTCAGTTTCCTGTCGCCGGTGCTGGCGGTGGCGTTCGGCTGGCTGGTGTTCGATGAGCCTGTGGGACTGGATTTCATCGGGGCGCTGGGTCTGGTCGCCGTGGGCATCGTCTTGATCAACCGGCGGTCAAGGAAGGCCCGCGCCGCGTCCGCCGTGAACGCGGCACGTTGATGCACTTCAGGTGCCACAGAATGTGGCCTTGACCCGTTCCGCCTCGACCGGGGCGCGCCGGAGGTCGGTAAGATCTGTATCTTCGGCAAACGGAGCGGCCAGCGCGGCGTGGAAGCGATGGAACGGCGCATCGTCGCCTGCGACGGCGGCCTGAATCATTTCCTCGACCCGGTGGTTGCGCGGGATCAGCACGGGATTGACCCGGCGCATGAGAGCCTGCGGATCGTTCTCTTGTTCCAGCCGGGTTTTCCAGCGGCTTTCCCACGCGGCCAGCGCGTCGCGATCCGCGATCTGGTCCCGGGCGTCGCCGTCCGTCAGGGCGCGGAAACTGTTGGTGAAATCAGAGCCGCCGTCCTGCATCAGGGACAGGAAATCACCGATCAGCGGCAGATCGTCGTCGGTGGGCGCGGAGAGGCCAAGCTTGGCCCCGAAGCGGTCCCGCCATTCGCGGCGCAAGAGGTCCGGCATGGAATGAACGGCCTGCGTGAAATCCTCGATCGCCTGATCGGCGTCGGGCATCAACGGCACAAAGGCGGTGGCCAGCTGCGCCATGTTCCAGACGATGATGTCGGCCTGCGCGGCATACCCATAGCGCCCGAACCGGTCGATGGAGGAGAACACCGTATCCGGGTCATAAGCATCCATGAAGGCGCAGGGGCCGTAGTCGATGGTTTCGCCGGACAGGGTGCAGTTGTCGGTATTCATCACGCCATGGATGAACCCGACCGACATCCATTGCGCCACCAGCGCGGCCTGCCGTTCGATCACGCGGTAGAGCAGCTCCAGCGGGTCTTTGACCTGAGGATAGTGGCGATCGACCGTGTAGTCGAAAAGCGTTTGCAGGTGGTCGTACTGACGGCGGGCGGCAAAGACCTGAAAGGTGCCGACGCGGATGTGGCTTTGCGCGACGCGGGTCAGGACGGCGCCGGGCAGGGGGCGTTCGCGGATCACATCCTCGCCGGTGCGGATCGCGGCCAAGGCGCGGGTGGTGGGAACGCCAAGGGCGTGCATCGCCTCTGACACCACGTATTCCCGCAGGACCGGACCCAGCCATGCGCGCCCGTCCCCCATGCGGGAATAGGGGGTGGGGCCGGAGCCTTTCAGTTGGATGTCACGGCGGATGCCGTCGCGGTCCACGACCTCTCCCAGCAGGAGGGCGCGGCCATCGCCCAGTTGCGGGTTGAACTGGCCGAACTGATGCCCCGCGTAAAGCTGTGCGATGGGGTCGGCCCCCTCGGGCACCTGATTGCCTGCCAACTGCGCGGCAAGGGCGGGGTCATCCGCCCCGGTGATGCCCAGCCGATCCGCCAGCGGCTGATTGAACGCAATGGTTTCCGGGGCCTTGACCGGCGTGGGCCCAAGCCTGCTGAAGAAGGGCTCTGGCAGGCGGGCATAGGAATTGTCGAAGGGGATGTGCAGGGTCATGACGGGGATATAGGTCCTGACGACCGATGACGCCAGCGGGGCGGTCTACAACACGCGGCTCATGAAGAGGTATTTGTCCCGTGCGGCAAACCGGGCCTTTTCATAGAAGTTGCGAGCGCGATCATCCTCACCGTCCACCTCGAGGTGGAGCGCGCGCAGACCGGCGTGCTTCATCGCCTTGGCGATGCCATCCAGTGCCTCAAGGCCCATGCCGCGTCCGCGCACGGCGGGGCGGATGAACAGCTCATCGACGATGGCATCCAGCCCGCCGAATTCCACCGACCAGCCAAAGGTCAACACCACATAGCCGACCGGCGCGCGGCGCGGACCGATCAGCCAGATCGCCCCGTGCGGCGAGCCGCTGAGCAGGGGCGCGATGGCGGCGGCGCGGTGATCCGCATCGGTGTCGAAATCCATTTCGGCGTGAAAGGCGGCGACGAGCGGCAGCAGCTTGTCCGCGTCGTCTTCGCCTGCGAGGTGGAGGGATTTCATAGCTGTGCCAGCCTTTCGGTCAGCAGGTCAAAGAAGCCGTCATCGTCGATCCGGCCCATGAAGGTGGCATTGGGGGTGCGGTCCGTCACGCCCCACCAATCCGCCACGGTCATGCCGCGTGTCAGTTTGGACTGCGTTTCGATTTCAACGTTGATGTAGCGGCCCGCGAACAGATCGGGGCGCAAGAGGTAGGCTGTGACGCAGGGGTCGTGCAGCGGCGCACCGTCCGAGCCGTATTTTTCCCGGTCGAAGCGTTCGAAGAAATCGGTCATCTCCGCCACCGCCTTGCCAACCGGCGTGCCAAGGGCGCGGAAGGCATCGTTGCGCGGTTTGGTGACCAGCGCCTTATGCGTGACATCCAATGGCATGACGGTGATCGGAGCGCCGGATTTGAACACGATTTCAGCGGCTTCCGGGTCGACGTAGATGTTGAATTCGGCGGCGGGCGTGATGTTGCCCACTTCGAAATAGGCGCCGCCCATCAGGACGATCTCCTGCACGCGGGTCGCAATCTCCGGCGCGCGCTGAAAGGCGGTGGCGATGTTGGTGAGCGGACCCAGCGGGCAGAGCGTGACGCTGTGTTCCGGTTCTGACTTTAGCGTCTCGATGATGAAATCTACGGCGTGCTGGTCCTGCACCGGCATCGTGGGGTCCGGCAGGGTCGGACCGTCGAGGCCGGTCTTGCCGTGGACATGTTCGGCGGTGACCAGTGTATGGGCGAGCGGACGGTCGCAGCCTGCAAAGATGCGTGTTTCGGGCTTGCCCGCCAGTTCACAGACCATGCGGGCGTTGCGCGTGGTCAGGGCCAGCGGGACGTTGCCGGCGACCGTGGTGATGCCCATGACGTCAAGGTCGTCAGGGGATGCCAGCGCAACCAGAATGGCGACCGCGTCGTCCTGTCCCGGGTCGGTGTCGATGATGATCTTTCTGGGGGCCAAATCCAGTCTCCCTGCTCGTCGCGGGCAGCAGTCGCATGCGACGCAGGACGGTGCAAGGACTGGCTGACCCGCAGGCAGAGGATTGCCGCAACGGCGGGGGCAGTGCGGCGAAAGCGGTCAATCCGCCAGGATTGGCAGCGGCCTGTGGCGGGGGCCAGAAAAAGAACCGTGCCCAATCCGACGCCGGTCAAAAGATTTTGCGCCATGCGGTCGCGATGCGGTACTTGGGGATTAGACTTTCACTGGCACATGGGTTATGCGGATTTCGAAAAGTCTCGTTAGCGCTAACGGGCGCAGCATGGGGCAAGCCCTCTGCAGCCGTAAAGGAAAGGCACAGGACTCATGGTTTCACGCGTAATTCCGGTCGAAAACTTCGACCTGGTCATCTTTGGGGCAACTGGCGACCTGGCGCGCCGCAAGATTCTGCCGGGTCTGTTCCGGCGATTCTGCAGCGGGCAGATGCCGCCGGAGGCACGGATCATCGGCGCCGCACGTTCGGAAATGGATTCCGCCGGGTTCCGGCAGTTGGTGTCAGAGGCCATCGTCGAATTCGGTGGCGGGCGCCATTGCGAGGACGGAACGCTGGATCAGTTCCTGGGACAGCTGGAATATCAGGCCGTCGACGCCACGGGCGAGGGTGGCTGGAACGAATTGAACAGCCTGATGCGCGACGGTGTGGTGCGGGCGTTCTACTTTTCGGTGGCGCCGTCGCTGTTCGGGGCGCTGGCCGAACGGCTGCGCAGTTTCGGGCTGGCCGATAACGACAGCCGGGTGGTTGTCGAAAAGCCCTTTGGCCACGATCTGGCAAGCGCCAAGGCCCTGAACGAAACGCTGCGCAAGCATTTTGCCGAAGATCAGATCTATCGGATCGACCACTATCTGGGCAAGGAAACGGTCCAGAACCTGATGGCGGTGCGCTTTGGCAACATGCTGTTCGAGCCGCTGTGGAACGCGCAATACGTCGATCATATCCAGATCACCGTGGCCGAGACCGTCGATGTGGGCGGGCGCGGGGGCTATTACGACAAGTCCGGCGCAATGCGGGACATGGTGCAGAACCACCTGATGCAGCTGTTGTGCCTGATCGCCATGGAACCGCCCGCGCGATTCGAGCCCGATGCGGTGCGCGATGAAAAGCTGAAGGTGATCCGCGCGCTGGACCCGGTGGATTACCATCATATCGTCCGCGGCCAATACGCCGCCGATGACAAGCAGCCCGGCTATCGCGCGCATGTGGAGGACCCGCGGTCGACCACCGAAAGCTTTGTCGCGATGAAGGTGCATGTGTCGAACTGGCGTTGGGCCGGGACGCCGTTTTATCTGCGGACGGGAAAGAAGCTGAAAGGCCGGGCCAGCGAGATCGCGGTCGTGTTCAAGGACGCGCCGCATTCGATCTTTGGCCCGGAGGCCGGGTTTCACCGCAACGTGCTGTCGATCCGCCTGCAGCCGAACGAGGGCATGACGCTGGGCGTGACCATCAAGGAGCCGGGCCCGGGCGGCATGCGGCTGGTGGATGTGCCGCTGGACATGAGCTTTGCCGAGGCATTGGGGCCGGAGGCCGAAGAGGTGCCCGACGCCTATGAGCGCCTGATCATGGACGTGATCCGCGGCAACCAGACCCTGTTCATGCGCGGCGACGAGGTCGAGGCAGCCTGGGCCTGGACCGATCCGATCATCGCGGGCTGGCAGCAGCGCGGCGAAGTGCCGAAACCCTATGAGCCGGGTTCGGTCGGACCCGAAGATGCCTTGATGCTGATGCACAAGGACGGCAGAAAGTGGCGGGAAATCAAGGCGTGAACCGTTTCGGAACGCGCTGCGGAACAGGGGGATCCTGACGTGAACTATGAAGTCGTCGAGTACCAGGACCGCGAGATGCTGGCCATCGATCTTGCGAACCGTTTGGCAGGAGAACTGCGCGCGGCGCTGTCGCATGAGGATCGTGTCGCCTTTGCGGTGCCGGGCGGAACGTCGCCCGGTCCGATCTTTGACGATCTCTGCGGGGTCGAACTGGATTGGTCGCGGGTGGATGTGCTGCTGACGGATGAACGCTGGGTGCCGGAGGGGCATCCCCGGTCGAACACGGCCCTGCTGCGGCAGCGGCTCTTGGTCGATCACGCCGCCAGCGCGCGTTACCTGCCGCTCTATGCCGATGCGCCGGAACCCGAAGGCGCGCTGGAAAAGCTGGCAGAGCCGATCTCACGCGAATTGCCGTTGGCGGTGGTGTTGCTGGGGATGGGGACCGACATGCACACGGCGTCGATCTTTCCCAGTGCGGACCGGCTGGACGAGGCCCTGTCGCCCAAGGCCCCGATCCTTGTGCCGATGCGCGCACCGGGCGCGCCCGAGCCGCGGATCACGCTGAGTGCGCCGGTCCTGAACGGTGCCTTGAACAAGCATGTGCTGATCTTTGGCAAGGAAAAGCGCGCGGCCCTCGAAAACGCCCGGGGCAGACCCGCGCACGAGGCGCCGATCAACGCGGTGCTGTCCGGGGCGACGGTGCACTGGGCGGCCTGAGACGTCATACTGTCACAAAAGCCCGAAAGCAGGGCCTGAAGACGCAAGTGTAAGCGCCGCAATCTGCGGCAAGGGGGACGGAATGTTCGATGATCTGAAGACTATGGCCGAAGGTATCGGCGCACGGCGGATCGAGGATCTTTTCGCGGACGATAGCCGGGCGCAGAGGTTCAGCCTGTCAGCGCTTGGCATGCTGTTCGACTATTCCAAGACGCAAATCGACGGTCCCGTGCTGGACGCGTTGCTGGCGCTGGCAGAGGCGCGTGGCGTGGCGCAACGGCGCGACGCCATGTTCGGCGGTGCCAAGATCAACGAAACCGAAGGCCGGGCCGTGCTGCACACGGCGCTGCGCAATCTGGACGGGGCAGAGGTCAAGGTCGACGGTGTCGATGTGATGCCGCCGGTGCTGGAGACGCTGGAACGGATGGAAGTTCTGGCCCGCGAGGTTCGCGCCTCTGACGTGACCGATGTGGTTAACATCGGGATCGGCGGATCGGACCTTGGCCCGGTGATGGCGACGCTGGCGCTGGCGCCCTATCACGACGGGCCGCGCACGCATTTCGTGTCCAACGTGGACGGCGCAGATATTGCCGATACGCTGGCCGGTTGCGATCCCGCGAAGACGATCTTTATCGTCGCCTCCAAGACATTCACCACCATCGAGACCATGACCAACGCCAAGACCGCCAAGAGGTGGCTGGCGGAAAAGGGCGTGTCGGATGAGGGCAAGTTCATCGCGCTCAGCTCCAACGTCCAGAAGGCCGGTGAGTTCGGCATTCCGGCCGATCGGGTCTTTGGGTTCGAGGATTGGGTCGGCGGGCGGTATTCCGTCTGGGGGCCGATCGGCCTGTCGCTGATGCTGGCCGTGGGACCGGAGAATTTCCGCGGCTTCCTGACCGGCGGCATGAAGATGGACCGCCATTTCCAATCCGCGCCCTTCGCCGAAAACCTGCCCGTGCTGCTTGCCCTTGTCGGGATCTGGCACAATCAGGTTCTGGGACATGCGACACGCGCCGTGCTGCCCTATGACAACCGCCTGATGCGGCTGCCCGCCTACCTGCAACAGCTGGAGATGGAGAGCAACGGCAAGGGCGTCAGCATGGACGGCGCCGATCTGCCCTATAACTCCGGTCCCGTCGTCTGGGGCGAGCCGGGCACCAATGGCCAGCACGCCTTTTACCAGTTGATCCACCAGGGCACGCGGGTGATCCCGGTGGAATTCATGATGGCGGCGCAGGGCCATGAGCCGGACCTGAAGCATCACCATGACCTTCTGGTTGCCAACTGCCTTGCCCAGTCCGAGGCGCTGATGCGCGGCCGGTCGCTGGACGAGGCGCGGGAAAAGGTGGCAGGCACGTTCGAAGGAGATGAGCTGGAACGGCAGGCGCGGCATCGGGTCTTTCCCGGCAACCGTCCGTCCACCACGCTGATCTATCCGCTGCTCGATCCCGAAACCTTTGGCAAGATCGTCGCGCTCTATGAACACCGGGTGTTTGTCGAAGGCGTGATCCTTGGGATCAACTCGTTCGACCAGTGGGGTGTTGAGCTTGGCAAGGAGCTTGCCACCGCTTTGGGGCCGATGGTGACGGGGGCCGAACCCGTGTCGGGCAAGGACGGATCCACCGCACAACTTTTGCGATTCGTACATACGCACGGGCGCGGCTGAAGTTCCGGTAATTACGAAAAAAATACTTGGGAACGGAGGCGCGAAATCGGTCGTTGTCATGGCAGATCAAACGGAAAAAGGAGACCGTTATGAAACGCCTTACAATGACCGTTGCTGCTGCTGCCCTCGTTCCCGCCGTGGCCTTTGCTGAAAGCCACTCCGCTGAACCTGTGGTTGAACCGGAACCCATGGAGCAGGCACAGCCCGCTGACACCGTGACCCCCACGATCGGCGATCCGGTGGCCTCCGACATGCCGAAAACCGACATGGCGAAGACCGACATGGAAGAGACCGAGCCGACTGCCGGTGACCTCTTTCACGGCGCGGTGAAGCTGTCCGCTATCTCCGGGTCCCCGATCTACACCCTGTCTTCCGAGGAAGAAGCGGATTGGGATATCTCGGTCGATTACACCGAAGTTTCCGACAACTGGGAACGCATCGGTTCGGTTGACGACGTTGTCCTGTCGGCTGACGGCAAGATCGAGGGTGTCCTCGCCGAAGTGGGCGGCTTCCTCGGGATCGGCGACAAGCTGGTGATGCTGCCGGTTTCGGACATGAAGATGGTTCTGGTGGACGAAGACACCTATGCGGTGGTGACCCCGTTCACGTCGGAACGTCTGACCGGCATGGACGAGTATGACGAAGACGCGTCGTTCTGATCGACCCGTCTGACACAAACGGAACGCCCGGGGAGCTCCCCGGGCGTTTTGCTATTCGGGGATGTCAAAGCCGGGCGCGGCCAGCTCGAAACCCTCGAAGCGGAAGCCCGGTGAGACGGTGCAGCCCACAAGCGTCCAGTCCCCCAGCGTTTCGGCGGCCTGCCAGTGGAAGGGGTCCACGATGCCCTGCGGGCGCTGGCCCGCGCCCAGGTCCGGGCCAAGGATCATGTCATCCCGCGGTCCCTGATCGGTCGCGGCCCGCATCAGGCGCAGCGGCGCACCGGCGTAGTAATGCCAGATCTCGCCCGCATCGACCCGGTGCCAGTGGCTGCGCTCACCTTCCTTCAACAAAAAATATATACAGGTGCCGGGAGAGCGGGGTTCGCCCTTGGCCTGCCACGTCTGGCGATAGTGGCCGCCTTCGGGGTGGGGCGACAGCTCCAGCAGGGCAATGATCTCATCCGCCGTCATGCAACGTACGCTCCTCTGAGGTTTGGTTAACGCCTCACGCGCAGGGTTTGACCATCGATATCAACCCGAGCAGGAGAAACAAGATGTCGAACCTGACACCGCGCGTCCGGCATATGGCCGAGGAAATCGTCGCCCGCGAGGGCGGGTACGTCAATGACCCGGACGATCCGGGCGGCGCCACGAAATACGGCGTGACCATTCATACCATGCGACGGCTGGGGCTGGATCTGACCGGCGATGGCCGGGTGGACGCCGAAGACGTGCGCCAGATCACCCGCGAACAGGCGGTCACGATCTTCCTGACGCATTACTTCGTCAAACCGCGCATCGCGGAACTGCCGGAACCGCTGCATGCCACCGTCTTTGACATGTATGTCAACGCGGGCGGCAATGCGGTGAAGATCCTGCAGCGTCTGCTGACCCAGATGGGCGAGCGCGTGACCGTCGATGGCGCCATCGGCCCGCAGACCATCGCCGCGACCGCCCGCGCCTATTCCAAGGCGCCGGAGCATATGGTGGATGCCTACGGGATCGCGCGGCGCAACTATTACTTCCGGATTGCCGACAACCGACCGGCCTCGCGCAAGTACGCGCGCACGCGGGCGGGGGGCAAAGGCGGCTGGATCAAGCGCGCCGAGGAATTCATCTCCCCGAAATACCACATGACGGAGGCCGAGTTTGACGCCCGGGTCGCGGCATGGGGTTGATTGGTCAGATCCTTGGGGCGCTGTTTGGCTCTGGCCGCAACGTGGTCACGGAAACCGCCGAGGTGTTCCGGGTGAATGCCGAGGCGCAGGCGCAGCGCGGCCATGACGCGCAGGGCGCTGCACTGGCGCAAATGGCCGGCGAGTTCCGCATCGTGCGACGCGGCTGGTTCGACCGGCTGATGGATGCGCTGAACCGGGTGCCGCGCCCGGCGATGGCGCTGGGGACGCTGGGGCTGTTCGTGACGGCGATGGTCGATCCGGTCTGGTTCGCCGCGCGCATGGCGGGCATCGCGCTGGTCCCGGAACCGCTGTGGTGGCTGCTGGCGGCGATCGTCAGCTTTTACTTCGGCGCGCGGCATCAGGCCAAGGGACAGGATTTTCAGCGCGAACTGGCCGCGACCATAGCCGCCGTTCCGCAGGTGGTAAAAACCGTGCGCGATGTCGAGGCGCTGCGCGATGTGACGCCCGAGGGGCCGGATGCGGCAGATTTTGACCGCGCCGCCGATAACCCGGCGCTGTCAGACTGGCGACGCAACGCCGGCTGAGGCGGCCAACACATTGCGACATTGTGATCCTTGGGGCGGGCCGATTTCGATTGGCCCGCTATTTTGCGGGCCCTATAGTCCGGAGCATGATTACAGAGCTCGGTCACTTCGCCCTCATCCTCGCCTTCATGGTTTCTCTGGTACAGACAGTGGTGCCCCTTGTGGGTGCGCACAAACGCTGGCCCGGCTGGATGGCGGTTGGGGAACCTGCGGCCACGGCACAGTTTCTGCTGGTGGCAGGCAGCTTTGCGGCGCTGACCTATGCCTTTGTGGTCTCTGACTTTTCGCTGAAACTGGTCTATGAGAACAGCCATTCGGACAAGCCGATGATCTACAAGATCTCCGGCGTCTGGGGAAACCACGAGGGATCCATGCTGCTCTGGGTGCTGATTCTGGCACTCTTCGGGGCCTGCGCGGCGTGGTTCGGGGCCAATGTGCCGCCGACGCTGCGGGCGCGTGTGCTGGCGGTGCAATCCTCGATTTCCGCGGCGTTCTACGCCTTTATCCTGTTCACCTCGAACCCGTTCACGCGGCTGGCCACGCCTCCGATCAATGGGACGGACCTGAACCCGCTGCTGCAGGATCCCGGATTGGCCTTTCACCCGCCGTTCCTCTACCTCGGCTACGTCGGGCTTTCGATCTGCTTCAGCTTTGCCGTCGCCGCCCTGATCGAGGGGCGGGTGGATGCGGCCTGGGGGCGCTGGGTGCGGCCCTGGACGCTGGCGGCCTGGATCTTCCTGACCATCGGCATCGCGCTGGGATCGTGGTGGGCCTATTACGAGCTTGGCTGGGGTGGCTTCTGGTTCTGGGATCCTGTCGAGAATGCGTCTTTCATGCCCTGGCTCTTTGCCGCCGCTCTTTTGCATTCCGCCATCGTGGTGGAAAAGCGCGAGTCGCTGAAAAGCTGGACGATCCTTCTGGCCATTCTCGCCTTTGGTTTCTCGCTGATCGGCACGTTCATCGTGCGGTCGGGCCTGCTGACGAGCGTGCATGCCTTTGCCAATGACCCGGTGCGCGGGCAGTTCATTCTGTATATCCTGCTGTTCTTTACCGGTGGCGCGCTGACGCTGTTTGCGGCGCGGGCCAATGTGATGGATTCCAAGGGCGTCTTTGGCATCGTCAGCCGTGAAAGCGCACTGGTGGCCAACAATATTCTCTTGGCGGTGTCTAGCTTTGTGGTCTTCGTCGGCACCATGTGGCCCTTCGTGGCGGAGATGCTGTTTGACCGGAAACTGTCGGTCGGGGCGCCGTTCTTCAACATGGCCTTTACGCCTTTCATGGTGGTGCTGGGCCTGTTGATGCCGGTGGGGGCGATGATCAGCTGGAAACGGGGCAAGCTGGACCGCGTGTTGAAGGCACTGACGCCGGCCTTTGTTCTGGCCATTGCCCTGATGGGCTTGGTCTGGGCGATGCAGTCGGGGCGCAGCCTGATGGGGCCGGTCGGCGTTTTCCTTGGCACCTGGATGGTGGCGGGCGCGGCAACGGATCTGCTCAGCCGGACGGGCCAAAAGCGTGACCTCAAGCGCCTGTTCCGCCTGCCGAGGGCGGAGTGGGGCAAGGCCGTGGCGCATTCCGGGCTGGGCATCACCATGCTGGGCATTGCCGGGCTGCTGGCCTGGCAGGAAGAGGACATCCGCGTCGCACAGATCGGTGAGCCGTTCACCGTGGGGGCCTTTGAGTTCGTTCTGAATGACGTCCGGCGGGTCGAGGGGCCGAACTATTTCTCCACCATGGGAGAGGTCGCGGTGTCGCGGGATGGCCGGGAGTTTGCAGTTCTGAACCCGGAAAAGCGCAACTATCCCGTGGCCGGGATGCCCACGACGGAGGCGGCGATCGACTACCGGTTTGTGCGGGACATCTATGTGGTGATCGGCGATCCGCAGGATGATGGCGGCTGGGTCATGCGGGTCTATATCAAGCCGCTGGCGAACTGGATCTGGGGCGGCTGTATCCTGATGGCGCTGGGTGGTCTGCTGAGCCTGTCCGACCGCCGTTACCGGATCGCGGCGGGCGCGCGGAAAGCCGCGCCGGTGCAGGGGGTGCCCGCGGAATGAGAACGATTGCCGCGCGGCGGGGCGGAACCCTGCCTTTCATCCTTGGCATGATCCTTGCGCTGGTGGCCTCCGTCGCGTTGGCGGTGCAGCCCGATGAGGTGCTCGACGATCCGGCGCTGGAGGCGCGGGCGCGTGATATTTCGGCCGGGCTGCGCTGTCTGGTCTGCCAGAATGAGAGCATCGATGAAAGCAACGCCTCGCTGGCGCGGGACCTGCGGCTGTTGGTGCGGGAGCGGCTGCTGGCGGGGGACAGCAACCAGGAGACGGTGGATTTCATCGTCGACCGCTATGGCGAATTTGTCCTGCTGAAGCCGACGACGGGCGGCTGGAACTGGCTGCTCTGGGCCTCTGGGCCGGGGCTGTTTCTGATCGCTGTGATCGTCGGGGTGATGTTCATCCGGCGGCGGTCGCAGGCCTCTGCAACGAATGAGGCGGGGCTGAGCACGGACGAGCAGAAGCGGCTGGATGAGCTGTTGAAGGACGAGGGCTGACGCCGATCCCCAAAGGGGTGTCCACGCGTGGACAGCTTAGGGGGAATGCAGGATCAAGGGGTTACAGGGTCGTTTTCATCCTGTGTTAACCTTTGCCCCCATGCAGGGGCCCGCTTGGCCCATCTGTTTCCCAACGAACCACTGTGTCCCGCAGGGGGTGCGAAAACCGCCGTGGCGGTCGCCGTCGCCCGTGTCCATCATCGGCTGGATTTCCGCCGCCTCCAGCAACAGCGCCTTGGCAAAGGCGGCGTCTGGGTCGGGCCGGTTGTGGTGAAGGATGGCGCCCGCGCCGCGCGTGGACATGCCGCCGTGGACGCAGGCCGCGCGCTTTGCTATGGACGGGGCAGGGTCCGCAGTTCACCCAGGCGCCGCCACTTGCTAAACCTGCGATTTCCAGATCCGGGACCGTTCTTTCCGACGATACCCACGGACAAGGGCGGACCTCCACTCCCTCATGCGGGGAGGCGGTATCGGTGACGGAGGACGCGATGTCCAAAAACCCCCTATCCCTGACCATTGCGGACCTGTCCGGTTTCGCCAAATCGCTGCGCGCCGGGCTGGAACAGCCGCCCTCGCATCTGGAAATGCTGGGGCTGATCGCCCGCGCGGCGGGGTTTCGCAACTATCAGCACCTGCGCGCGCGGCTGGCAGAGACCCCGGCAGAGCCGGTCGATGACCGCGCCGTGACGCGGGCCGCGCGGTTTTTCGATGCCGAGGGGCTGTTCACGGACTGGCCCGGAAAGACCGGCGTGCAGCATCTGTGTCTCTGGGTGATCTGGGCGCAGATCCCGGCCGGACCCCGGTGGAGCGAGCGTGAGATCAGCCAGCGGATCGACGATTTGTGCCGCTTTCGCGACGCGGCGCAGATCCGGCGCGCGATGATCGGGCAGGGGTTGCTGACAGGGGCATGCGACGGCAGCGATTATGCCCGCGTCGAGCGCCGCCCACCTGCGGAGGCACGCGCGCTGATTGCCCGTGTGCGGCAGCCGTGACGCCGCGTTTGCCTTTGCGATTCCGCGCGCCGGGGTGTTTGATGCGCCCCAAGCCAGAGGGAGCATGTGCATGCAATACGAGATGATCACCTACGCGGTGGAAAGCGATGTCGCCACCGTCACGCTGAACCGCCCCGACGTGATGAACGCGCTCAATACCCAGATGCGGGCCGAAATCACCGAGGCGGTGACACGCGCGGGCAAGGAGGCGCGGGTGCTGGTTTTGACCGGAGCCGGGCGGGCCTTTTGTTCCGGGCAGGATCTGGGCGACCGGGCCAATGCCGCGAACCTGGACCTGGAACGGACCCTGCGCGACGAATATGTGCCGATGCTGCGCGCGATCTGCGATTGCCCGGTGCCGACGATTTCCGCCGTCAACGGGGCTGCGGCGGGGGCGGGGGCGAACCTTGCGCTGGCCGCGGACGTGGTGATCGCGGCGGAATCGGCCTTTTTCCTTGAGGCCTTTACCCGCATCGGCCTGATCCCGGACGCGGGCGGGACATGGTTCCTGCCGCGCCAGATGGGGCTGGCCAAGGCGATGGGGGCGTCGCTGTTCGCCGAAAAGATCACCGCCCGTCAGGCGGATGACTGGGGCATGATCTGGGAGGCGGTGGCCGATGACGGGTTTGCGGCCCATGTGGCGGCGCGGGCATCGCATCTGGCCAAGGGGCCGACGGCGGCCTATGCGCGGGTGAAACAGGCGCTGCGCGGGTCCTTTGACAACGATCTGGACACGCAATTGGCGGTGGAATCGAAGCTGCAGGGCGAATGCGGAAAGACCCGCGATTTCAAGGAAGGGGTCGTGGCCTTCATGGAAAAACGCCCGGCGGTCTACGAGGGCCGGTAAGCGAAAGGGGGCGCTGCCCCCGTCTCCCTCCGGTCGACTCCCCCGGCGGTACTTTCAAAGAGAAGAAACCCGGGCGCAGGGTGAGGCCGCGCCCGGGTTATTGATTGGCGCGGCGGCGTCAGATGTAGATGTAGACGTCGTCCATCATCACGTCATGCGGCAGATCCTCCGGGATTTCCTCTTCCGCAAGCGAGGCATCCGCCATCAGTTGATCGTAGGTAACATCGTATTGGCCGCAGTCCGCTGCGCTGTCGGTCGGGGCAAAGCAGAGGTCGTCCACCGCGCCGGAGCCTGTGAGGGTGACGGTCATGCTGGCCACGCCGCTGGCGTTGATGGCGATGTCCTGCGCCGCGTTATTGCCCGCCGCCGGGATGTCCAGCGAATTGATCAGCTCGCCTTCGGCGTCGTAGAGGTCAATCGCGCCGCCGTCTTCCTCTACATCCAGCACGGTCAGGCTGGTGACGTCTGAGATGGCGTCGAATTCGAAGGTGAGCGTGCCGCCGTTGTAATTGTCGTCCGGGTCCCAGCTGTGGTTGTCCTCGGAGAGGATGATGGCCTTGCCCTGATCGGCAAAGCCGAGGTCCCAGTCGCCGCCGGTGGGATTGGCGGTGTCGAAGATCATGGCGTCGTTTTCGCTGTCGGCGGCATCCCCGGCGCGTTGTCCGGTGACGGAGAAGCCGTCGAATTGCAGGGCGGCGGTGTCGCCGGCATGGGCGTCTTCGAAATCCTCGCAGGTCTCTTCGGTTGCGGGGGCGTCGGTGATGACGGTGTCGGTCACCACGTAATTGTCGACGAAGATCTCTTCGTTGCGGGCCGAGATATCGGCGTCCAGCACAAGCTGGACCGAGGTTGCATCCGTGAGCGGGCCGCCCTCGTAGCTGAGGGTCTGGCTCTGGGCGGTGATGCTCTGGCCGGTGGTGTCGCCCACCAGCGCGGTGCCCTCGGCGTTCACGGTGTAGGTGTCCAGCAGGTGCCAGTCAGTGCCGTCGACCAGCGCCCAGACCTCGAGGCTGTCGCCGTAGTGGCCGCCGCTTTCGAAATATTCGGTATGGGGTGCGCGGGCGTCGAAGGAGAGGCTGGCCGCGCCGTCGAGGGTGACGCTTTCGAACCAGATGTTGCCGTCGTTGCAGCCGTCGGCCTTGAGTTCGCCGTTCCGCACCTCCCAGCCTTCGTTCCAGCGGATGTCGTCGCTTTGCGTGGCGTAGGCGAGGCCGTCGAAGGATTCCTCGGCCAGGGTTGTGGTGACGGGGGCGCCTGCGGTTTCGGTTTCGGTTGCGGTGATTTCGACGTTGTCGATGCGGATCACCTCATTGCCGGCGGAGATGTCCGAGGCGAGGCGGAACTGCACGCTGCTGTCGGCGCTGTCCAGAACGCCGCCGGAATAGCTGAGCCCGCCCCAGCCGCCGCCGATGGTCTGGCCGGTGGTGTCGCCCACGAGGGCGGTGCCGGCGTCGTTGACGGCAAAGGTGTCCAGCGTGACCCAGTCACCGCCGTCGATCTGGACCTGCAGGGTCAGGCTGTCGGCGGCATGGCCGCTGTTTTCGAAGTTGCGCAGGCCCGCGCCGCGGGCGTCGAGGCTGAGGGTGACGGGGCCGTCCGTGGTGACCTGATCAAAGACCAGCGCGCCGTCGTGGTGGCCGTTGGTCACGGCGCGGCCGTAAGAATTGATGTACCAGCCGTCGCTTTGCGCCACGCTGTCGCCAAAGTGGCCGTCGAAGGTTTCGCTAAGGGCGGTGATCTGGACCTGAGTTTCCGGGGCGCCGGTGCCGCCGGTCAGGGCAAGGCCGTTGCCGCCGTCCGAATTGATGACGGCGGTCATGGTCTGCAGGTCGAGGTCGGCGGCGGTCAGGGTGTAGTCGCCCGCGTCGAGGTAGAGCGTCAGCGAGGCCTGATCGACGTCGCCGCCCGAGGAATAGGGGATGGTGCCGAACTCCAGCCGGACGTCGTAGCTGTCTTCGATCTGGGCGCCGTTGTTGAGCTGATTCAATGCGCCGGTGGCCACGTCAAAGCCGGTCAGGCCGTCCCCGTTGGAGCCGATGCTCTCGTCATACGCGGGCCAGATGGTCAGATCGGGCGCGAGGCTGTCATCGGTCAGGTTGAAGAAGAGCGCGTCGATGTCGGTATTGGCCGGGTCCTGGGCAAAGACCTGCAGGACGATGTTGCCGCCATCCTCGATGACGACGACGCGCACCTGCGGATCGCAGCCAAGCAGGATTTCCGTATTGGGCGATGTGGACATGGGCGGCTCCGGGAAAATGGGCGTAAAAATGGCGGATTTGCGTCCTTCATGCCCAGAAATCGCCGGGAAGCGTCGCATTTTAGGGGAAACGATCCGTTTCCGCCGGATTGCTGCCACATTTCGAGGGGCTCTGTTGCGGCATCGGAAACACTGACCCGGGTTCCCGTGTGGCCGTATTCAGGGCGTCACCGGGCGAAATTGGCCGGCGGATGCGCGCCCGCAACCTGCACCGATTCCGCGATTCGGCGGGCCCCAAATGCAGAAAGGCCCGGCGGGGTGCCGGGCCTTTGCAGTCTGGATCTGTATCCGCCGGTCAGCGGCTTTCGATGTCCACGTAATCGCGCTCTGTCTCGCCAAGATAGAGCTGGCGCGGGCGGCCGATCTTGTTCTGCGGATCGTTCAGCATCTCTTTCCACTGGCTGACCCAGCCGACGGTGCGCGACAGCGCGAAGATCGGCGTGAACATGGAGGTCGGGAAGCCCATCGCCTCGAGGATGATGCCCGAGTAGAAGTCGACGTTCGGGAACAGCTTTTTCTCAGCAAAGTAGGGATCGGCGATCGCCTGCTTTTCCAGTTCCTTGGCGGTGGCGAGAACCGGGTTGTTCTCGACGCCCATCAGGTCCAGCACCTCATCGGCGGACTGCTTCATCACCTTGGCGCGCGGGTCGAAGTTCTTGTAGACGCGGTGACCAAAGCCCATCAGGCGGAACGGGTCGTTCTTGTCCTTGGCGCGGGCAATATACTCGGGGATATTCTCGGGCGAGCCGATTTCCTTGAGCATTTCCAGGCAGGCCTGGTTGGCGCCGCCGTGGGCGGGGCCCCAGAGGCAGGCGATGCCGGCCGCGATGCAGGCAAAGGGGTTTGCGCCAGAGGACGAGGCCAGACGCACGGTCGAGGTCGAAGCGTTCTGTTCGTGGTCGGCGTGCAGGGTAAAGATCCGGTCCATCGCGCGGCTGAGGATCGGGTCGACCACATATTCCTCTGCCGGAACGCTGAAGCACATATGCAGGAAGTTGGCCGCGTAATCGAGGTCATTGCGCGGGTACACGAAGGGCTGGCCGATGGAGTATTTATAGGCCCATGCCGCGATGGTCGGCATCTTGGCGATCAGGCGGTGCGAGGCGATTTCGCGCTGGCGCGGATCGGCGATGTCGGTGCTGTCGTGGTAGAAGGCCGCCATTGCGCCGACCACACCCACCATGATTGCCATCGGGTGCGCATCCCGGCGGAACCCGCGGAAGAAATACTGCATCTGTTCGTGCAGCATGGTGTGGCGGGTGATGGTGTTTTCGAAGTTCTCCAGTTCCTCCGCCTTGGGCAGATAGCCGTAGAGCAGCAGGAAGCAGACTTCGAGGTAGTGCGATTTGGAGGCGAGTTGGTCGATCGGGTAACCGCGGTGCAGCAGCTCACCCTTTTCACCGTCGATGAAGGTGATGGTCGAGTCGCAGGAAGCGGTGGAGGTAAAACCCGGATCGTAGGTAAAGACACCGGCCTGACCGTAGAGCTTGCGGATGTCGACCACGTCCGGACCGATGGTCGGCGAGTGGATCGGCAATTCAAAGGTATTGCCGTCGATGTTCAGGGTCGCGGTCTTGTTGGTCTCAGCCATGCTGTCATCCCTCTGATGTCCTGGGGCGGGGCCGTCGGGCGGCCCCTGCCGGTTGAAGTCACATGGCCGGACGCGGGGTCTGTCAACCCTCTTGCACGGTCGCGGCCAGGGCCAGACGCGCAAGGGTATCGTCGCGGCCCAGAACGAGCATCATGTCGAAAACCGACGGTGTCACGGCGCGCCCTGCCAAAGCGGCCCTGAGCGGGCCTGCGAGCTTGCCGAACTTGGTCCCCTGATCCTCGGCGAAGCGGTTCAGAACCGCCTCCAAATCCTCTCGTGACCAGCTAGCATCTTGCAGGTGCGGCGTCAACTTCCCCAGTATACCACGGGATACCGTATCAAGGTTCTTCAACGCTTTCTCATCCGGTTCGATCGGCGTATCCGTCAAGACAAACTGAGCCTTTTCAAGCAGTTCGGGAAAGGTCTTGGCCCGCTCCTTGAGGCAATACATCGCACGTCCCAACAGCTCTTCCTTTTGCGGTGTCAGGCGCGGCTCTCCTATTGATTGACGGAACGCCAGGATTTCTTGCAGCAGCGCAGCATCGTCCGCGACAGCGATATGCTGGCCGCAGAGGTTTTCCAGTTTCTTCAGATCGAAACGGGCCGGAGACTTGCCGATTCCGTCGAATCCGAACCACTCTTTTGCCTGCGCATCGGTAAAGAATTCATCATCACCGTGGCTCCATCCAAGCCGCGCAAGGTAATTGCGCATGCCCGCCGCGGGATAGCCCATCTTCTGGTACTCTTCCGCGCCAAGCGCGCCGTGGCGTTTGGACAGTTTCTTGCCGTCGGGACCGTGAATCAGCGGGATATGCGCGTAGGTGGGCAGCGGCCAGCCCATGGCGGTGTAGATGCCCATCTGGCGCGCGGCGTTGTTCAGGTGATCGTCACCCCGGATCACATGGGTCACGCCCATGTCGTGGTCATCGACCACGACCGCCAGCATGTAGACCGGCGTGCCGTCAGAGCGCAGCAGGATCATGTCGTCCAGCTGATTGTTGCGGATGGTGACGGTGCCCTGCACCTCATCGGTGATGACGGTCTCGCCGTCCTGCGGGGTCTTCAACCGGATGACATAGGGCGCATCGGGGTGGGTGGCCGGATCGGCATCGCGCCACGGGCTCTGGAACAGGGTCGAGCGGCCCTCGGCGCGGGCGGCCTCGCGGAAGGTTTCGATCTCTTCTTGGGTTGCAAAGCATTTGTAGGCCGCGCCCTTGGCCAGCAGGTCGCGGGCGACCTCGGCGTGGCGGTCGGCGCGTTCGAACTGGCTGATCACCTCGCCGTCATGGTCCAGCCCAAGCCAGTCCAGCCCGCGCAGGATCGCCTCTGTCGCCTCGGGGGTGGAGCGGGCGCGGTCGGTGTCTTCGATCCGCAGCAGGAACTTGCCGCCGCGGCCGCGGGCATAGAGCCAGTTGAACAGCGCGGTGCGCGCGCCACCGATGTGCAGAAAGCCGGTGGGCGAGGGGGCAAAGCGGGTGACGACCTGAGCGTCGGACATCGTGGTTAACCTTTTCCTAACGGGCGTGGGGCTAGTCTTGGGCGTTCCTTAACCAGCCACCCATCGGGGGGCAAGCATGGGTCAGGCCTATCAATGGCTCGCGGCGGCGCTGCTGGGGCAGCGCGGGTATCTGTTTCCCTGGACGCCGGTGTTCCTGGCGGCCGGGATCGGCCTGTTTTTCGCGCTGCGGGTCGAACCATCGGCGGCGGTGCTGTGGGTCTGCGGATCGGTCGGCATCCTGGTGGTGTTGCAGCATCGCGCCGGGCCGGTCTACGGCCCCTTGCTGGCGGCTGTGGCGCTGGTGGCGCTGGGGTTTGCGCTGGCGGGCGTGCGGGCGCACCGGGTTGCGGGGCCGGTGCTGGATTTCCGATATTACGGCGCGGTGACGGGGCGGGTGGTGCAGATCGACCGCTCTGCCTCTGACGCGCTGCGGCTGACGCTGGACCGGGTGCAGCTGGAACGGATGGACCCCGATGAGGTGCCCGCAAGGGTGCGTGTGTCGCTGCATGGGACCCAAGGTTATCTGGATCCGAAGCCGGGGCAGGTGGTGATGCTGACCGGGCACCTGTCGCCGCCGGGCGGCGCGGTAGAGCCGGGGGGCTTCGATTTCCGGCGACATGCGTGGTTCTTGCGGCTGGGCGCGGTGGGCTACACGCGCAATCCGGTGCTGCTGCTGGAGGAGGCGGATGCGGGGCTGCCGGTGGCGCGCCTGCGCATGTGGCTGTCGGCGCGGGTGCAGGCGGCATTGCCGGGCGAGCGGGGGGCCTTTGCCGCCGCGATCATGACCGGGGACCGTTCCGGCATGGGGCAGGAGACGCTGCAGGCGCTGCGGGACAGCAACCTTGCGCATCTGCTGGCGATTTCGGGACTGCACATGGGGCTGTTGGCAGGGTTCGTCTTTGCGGCGCTGCGTCTGGTGCTGCTGGTACACCCGCATTCGCGCCACCGCTGGCCGGTCAAGAAACTGGCGGCGGGGGGCGCGCTGCTGGCGGCGGCGGGGTATCTGGCGCTGTCGGGCGGCAACGTGGCGACGGAACGCGCCTTCATCATGGTCGCGGCGGCTCTCTCCGCGCTGATGCTGGACCGCCGTGCGCTGTCCCTGCGCAGCGTGGCGATTGCGGCGTTGGTGGTGCTGGTGCTCTGGCCCGAGGCTCTGCTGGGACCGGGATTCCAGATGTCCTTTGCCGCCACCACGGCGCTGGTCGCGGTGTTCGAGCGGTTGACGATCTGGCAGCGGGACCACGAGCTGCCGCGCTGGGTGGGGCCGGTGCTGTCGGTGGTGGTCTCCTCGGCGGTGGCGGGGGCGGCCACGGCGCCGGTGGGCATGGCGCATTTCAACCAGATGGCGCATTACGGATTGCTGGCGAACCTGACGGCGGTGCCGGTGATGGGCATTCTGGTGGTGCCGCTGGCGGTGTTGTCGGCACTGCTGATGCCCTTTGGTCTGGACTGGATCGCGCTGCAGGTGATGGCGCTGGGGCTGGGCTGGATCCTTGGGGTCGCGCATGAGGTGGCGGGCTGGCAGGGGGCGGTGGGCCATGTGGTCGCGCCGGGGCCGATGGTGCTGCCACTGATCGCCTTTGGCGGGCTGCTGCTGTGCCTCTGGCGCGGGCGGGCGCGGATGGCGGGCGTGGTGCCGATGGCGGCGGCGGCCCTGCTGTGGTGCCAGACAGAGCGGCCACCGGTCCTGATCTCCGACAGCGGCACGCTGGTGGGGCTGATGACAGCGCAGGGGCGCGCGCTGTCGCGGGATCGCGGGTCCGGGTTCGTGGCCGGGGTCTGGCTGGAAAACGACGGGCTGGGCAGCAGCCAGCCGGAGGCGGCGGCGCTCTGGCCGCAGCCCGTCACGGGGCGGGTGGCCCGGGCAGAAATGTCGGGGGTTGAAATCCTGCATCTGCAGGGCAAACGCGCGGCGGCCAGCGTCACAGGCTGCGCACCCTCGCAGATCGTGGTGTCGAGTGTTGATCTGGTCCTGCCCGGCGGCTGCCGGATCTTTGATCCGCGCAGCCTGCGCGACAGCGGATCGGTCGCGGTCTGGACCGATGGCACGGATGTGCGGGTGGTGACGGACCGGGACCTGTCAGGTCAAAGGCTCTGGCACGGTCGCGCGCCAGAGCCGGTTCGACTGGCGCAGAACGCTCAGTAAGTGCGGATCAACCCGACCAGACGGCCCTGAACGGTGACGGCCCCCACGGGCAGAACGCGCGGTTCATGCGCCGGGTTGGCGGCCTCCAGCACGATCATGTTGCCCTTGCGGCGGAACCGTTTCAGCGTGGCCTCGTAACCCTCGATCTGGGCCACGACGATATCGCCATCCTCGGCGGCCGAGGTTTCGCGGATCACCACCACGTCGCCGTCATTGATCCCGGCGTCGATCATCGAGTCGCCCTTGACCTCCAGAGCGTAGTGACGGCCCTGACCGTGCAGCATCTGGCCGGGGACCGCAACACCGGGGGGCGTTTCATTGATCGCCTCGATGGGACGCCCGGCCGCGATGCGGCCCAAAAGCGGCAGTTCCATCAGGTTGGCAGCCCCAAGGTCGAAAGCGCCGTTGGGACGCGCCTCTGCGCGGTCGCCTTCGATCACCCGTGGGGTGAAACCGGCGGGCCGGCCGCCAAGGCTTTCGGGCAGTTTGACGATCTCGATGGCGCGGGCGCGGTGGGCAAGACGCCGGATAAAGCCGCGCTCCTCCAGAGCGGTGATCAGGCGGTGGATGCCGGACTTGGACCGCAGGTCAAGCGCGTCTTTCATTTCATCGAAACTGGGCGGCACGCCATCGCGCGTCATCCGCTTGTTGATGAAGTCAAGAAGGTCGAGTTGTTTCTTGGTCAGCATCCCGAAACTCCGCTGTTTGTTAACTTTTGTTCTATGAGTGTTCTTGTTTTGTGTCAACTGGGTTGTGGAAAACTATGCTGAACTGTGGTTTGGAGCAGCGGCGTGGCTTTCCGGGGCTTTGCCCCTGTAACCCTGCGGGGCCGCCCCCCGAGGGTATTTGGAAAACCAAAGAAGGCGGGCGAGGATCAGAGCGGCAGGTACTCGACCGTTTCGCCGGGCGTGCGCGGGCCATCGGCCACCGGGCGGACCAGCAGCGCATTGGCCGCGCCGAGCACGCTGAGCAGGCTGGAATCCTGCCGGTCCAGCGCGGTGATGCCGTCGCCGGTCAGCTCTGCCCGCATGTAATGTTCGCGCGGACCGTTCGGGAGAAGCGGCGCGGCAAGGCGGGCGGTCAAGCGCGGGGCGGGTGTAGCGCCAAGGCCCAGCATGGCGCGGATCACCGGGGCGACAAAGACATGGCCGCAGACCATGGCCGAAACCGGGTTGCCCGGCAGACCGATCATCATGGCGTCGCGCAAGCGGCCGGACATCAGCGGTTTGCCCGGGCGCATGGCGACCTTGTAAAAGGCGCGCTCCATGCCCAGTTCCGCCGCCACCTGCGCCACGAGGTCATGATCACCGACAGAGGCGCCGCCGATGGTGATGACAAGGTCCGCGTCATCGACAAGGTCAAAGGCGTGGATCAGCGAGGCGGTGGTGTCGCGGGCAATCGGCAGGATGCGCGGTTCGGCCCCCAGATCGCGCAGGAGCGCGTGCAGGCCAAAGGTGTTGGAGGCGATGATCTGGTCCGGGCCGGGGGTGTCGCCGGGCATGACAAGCTCGTCGCCGGTGGAGATCAGGGCAACCCTTGGCCTGCGGGTGACGGGCACCTCGGCGATGTTCATGGCCGCCAGCAGGGCGACGTCCTTGGAGCCCAGAAGGCGCGGCGCCGCAACCGTTTGCCCGTTGCGGAAATCTGTCCCGGCGGGGCGGATGTGCGGGCCATCGTCCAATGCGTCGGTGACGGTGATGGTGTCGCCGTCGCGGGTGGTGTCTTCCTGAATGACGATGCGGGTGGCGCCGGGGGGCACCGGCGCGCCGGTAAAGATGCGCACCGCCTGACCGGGGCGGACAGAGCCGTCAAATCGGCTGCCCGCCGCGCTTTCGCCGATCACGGTCAGCCGGTCGCCGGGGGCGGCAGCGGTGACGGCATAGCCATCCATGGCAGAGGCGGGAAAGGGCGGCTGATCGCGTCTTGCGGTGACCGGCTGCGCCAGCACCCGGCCCGCGGCCTGAACCAGCGGCACGCGTTCCACCGGCAGCGGGCGGGCCAGCGCGAAAAGGTGGTCGAGCGCCTCTGATACGGAGATCATGTTGTGCTGTCCTTTAACTGCTCTTCTTCCCAGTCGGCGTAGGTCCGGTTGTCAGCTAGTTTCCAGCTCGTACGGCCATTCGCAGACCGACCTGAAACGAATGCAGCGGCGGCCGAAGGACTTGAAAAAGCATAGTCTTCCATCAGAACTCCGACTTTTCCTCCGTCGGTTTTTACGACCCCGCTTTCGACAAGTTCGTCGTGAAGCTTCCAATAGGTCGAATTGTATTTTCTGTCGCCAACCCAAGAAGCGCGCACTCTGGAACCGGCGACGACAACCATCTCGTCGCCTTCCAATTTTGCCTTCGCGCTGACACCATGCCTCGGGACTTCCAATAGAAATTCCAAAGCCTGTGGAGATTCAGCTTTTTCCGTTTTCACGGCATCAGAACGCTTCCTACTCTGCAAAAGATCTACGCGGATGGCCGGCAAGACCATTTGCAGCGTATCCAGAAAGCTTTCCATATTTGCTGTGGCAGCTTCGTTTAAGCTGGACCGGGGCGGCGCATTCCCGTTTTCAAGCCGGCTCTGGCTTGCGTCCAAAGCCATTTCAACCAGTCGGCTTTCAAGATATTTGACATGCGCTTTGTGTAGAGCGTCGCCAGCCGTGGTTATCAGGACGACTTGTTCCCACCAATCCTTCTGCGTCGCATGTTGCTTGATGCGGTCCGACATCACTTCTGCTTCGCCGATGTAGGCGAGTGGCCCCTGATCGTCTTGGCCGAGCAGAATATAGACGCCGGTTTGCGTGGCTTCAGCGCGTTTGAGACCTTCGGGCAAACGGGTCCGCGGAATGCGCAGCACGTGGCCTGTCCAGTTGAAAACTTCGGCAGTCAGCATCCCTTCGGGACGACCGTCCACAAAGAACAGTTCCAGTGACCGCCCAGAGATCATGTCGCCTCGTAACGGCCTGATTTTCCGCCGTCTTTCAGGGTGACGCGGATGCCGCCGATCTGCATGCCCTTGTCCACGGCCTTGACCATGTCATAGACCGTCAGCGCGGCGGTGGAGACGGCGGTCAGCGCCTCCATCTCGACCCCGGTCTGGCCGGAGGTCTTGACAGTGGCGGTGATGCGCAGGCCGGGCAGGTCCGGGTCCTGCGTCAGGTCGACGGTCACCTTGGTCACCGGCAGCGGGTGGCAGAGCGGGATCAGCTCTGGCGTCTTCTTGGCCCCCATGATCCCGGCGAGGCGGGCCACGCCGATTACATCGCCCTTTTTCGCGCGGCCCTCGGTGATCAGGGCAAAGGTCTCGGGCGCCATCTGCACATGGCCCTCGGCGGTGGCGATGCGGTCGGTCACCGGCTTGTCGGAGACATCGACCATATGCGCGTTGCCGGCGGCGTCGAAATGGGTCAGGCCGCTCATGCCGGCACCGGATTTTTCAGCAGGGCTTGCGTGGCGGCGGCCACATCCGCCTGCCGCATCAGGCTTTCGCCGATGAGAAAGGCGCGGGCGCCGCAGGCGGCCATGTCGGCAAGGTCGGCGGGGGTGTTCAGGCCGGATTCGGAGATCAGGAAGCGCCCCTCCGGGATGCCCTTTGACAGCTCTCGGGTACAGTCCAGCGTCGTTTCGAAGGTCTTGAGATTGCGGTTGTTCACACCGATCAGCGGGCTTTTCAGGGTCAGCGCGCGGTCCAGTTCCTCGGCGTCGTGGACCTCGATCAGCGCGTCCATGCCCCAGTTTGCCGCGCAGTCCTCCAGTTCCGCCGCCTGCGCGTCGGATACAGAGGCCATGATGATCAGGATGCAATCGGCCCCCAGGGCGCGCGCCTCGGCCACCTGATAGGGATCATACATGAAATCCTTGCGCAGCGCGGGCAGGGCGCAGGCGTTGCGGGCGGCGGTCAGAAAGGGCTTGGCGCCCTGAAAGCTGGGCGTGTCGGTCAGAACCGACAGGCAGGTGGCGCCCCCGGCCTCATAGGCCTGCGCCAGCGTGGCGGGATCGAAATCGGCGCGGATCAGCCCCTTGGAGGGTGAGGCCTTCTTGATCTCGGCGATCAGGCCATAGCCGGTCCGGGCCGCTGCCATCAGGGCCTGCGCAAAGGGCCGCACCGGAGAGGCGTTGCGGGCCTCTTCCTCGACCGTGGACAGGGGTTTGGCGGCCTTGTCGGCGGCCACTTCCTCCAATTTGTAGGCTTTGATCTTGTCGAGAATGGTGATGGTCATGAGGCAGGTCTTTCGGGCGTCGTCCAGTTGATCGGCGTCTGGCCTCTGTCCTTAAGCCAGTCGTTGATGCGGGAAAAGGGCCGCGAGCCGAAAAAGCCCCGCCGCGCCGACAGCGGTGAGGGATGCGCGCTGGACAGGATCAGGTGATCGGGGCCGTTAATATGCTTGGCAAAGCCCTGCGCGTGACCGCCCCAGAGCAGGAAGGCGCGCGGCTGATCGCAGAGCGCGCGCAGCACCTGTTCGGTCAGCCGGGCCCAGCCGAGTTTGGCATGCGCACCGGCCTTGCCCGCCTCGACCGTCAGCGCGGTGTTCAGCAGCAGCACGCCCTGAGACGCCCAGAACCGCAGGTCGCCGTCTGAAGGTGTTGCGCCAAGGTCCTCCTGCATCTCCTTGTAAATATTGGACAAGGATCGGGGCAGGGGGCGCACCTGCGGTTCCACCGAAAAGGCCAGCCCGTGGGCATGGCCGGGCGTGGGATAGGGATCCTGACCCAGGATCACCACGCGGGTTTGATCCGGCGGACAGGCGTTCAGCGCCGCGAAAACCTGTGGTGCGGGGGGCAGAATTTGCGCCTCCGACGCCGCCAGATCTGTCTGGATGCGGGGCAGATCCTCCGCGAAGAACGGCAGGTGCCGCCAGCCGTCGGGCGGCACCAAGTGGTAGGCGGGGCCGGTCACGCCGCCTGCGTGGCCTTGGCCAGCGCCTGCACCTTGGCCAGCGCCGATCCGCTGTCGATGCTCTCTCGGGCGCGCTCGACGCCGTCGCGCAGGTCCGTGGCCTTGCCCGCGATGGTCAGGGCGGCGGCGGAATTCAGCAGTACCGCGTCGCGATAGGCGGAATGCGCGCCATCCAGCAGGGCGCGCATGGCCTTGCCGTTTTCCTCTGGCGTGCCGCCGATGATCTCCTCAAAGGGATGCTCGGGCAGGCCCGCGTCCTCGGGGTGCAGTTCGGCCTCATGAATGCTGCCGTCTTCCTCAAGGGACGCGATCCAACTGACCCCGGTGATGGTCAGCTCATCCGTGCCGTCAGAGCCATGCACCAGCCAGGCGCGTTCGGACCCAAGCTGCCCCAGCGTTTCGGCCATGGGGCGGATCAGGTCGCGGGTAAAGGCGCCGGTGAGCTGGCGCTTGACGCCCGCCGGGTTGGTCAGCGGCCCGAGGATGTTGAAGATCGTGCGCGTGCCAAGCTCGGCCCGGACCGGGCCGACATGGGCCATGGCCGGGTGATGCATGGGCGCCATCATGAAACAGATTCCGACGCTTTCCAGCGCCTTTTCAACGGCTTCTGCGCCGATCATCACGTTGATGCCCATCTGTCCCAGCGCATCCGCCGCGCCGGATTTGGAGGACAGGTTGCGGTTGCCATGCTTGGCCACGGTCACACCCGCACCCGCCACAACGAATGCCGTGGCGGTCGAGATGTTCAGCGTGCCCTTGCCGTCACCGCCGGTGCCGACGATGTCCATGGCCCCGGCGGGTGCCGCGACCTTGTTGCATTTGGCGCGCATGACGGCGGCGGCGGCAGCGTATTCGTCCACCGTTTCGCCGCGCGTGCGCAGGGCCATCAACAACCCACCGATCTGGGCGGGTGTCGCCTCTCCGGCAAAGAGGATGCCAAAGGCGGTTTCCGCCTCGGCGCGGGTCAGGGGGCGGTCGGCACTGGTGCCGATGAGGGGGCGCAGATCGTCGCTCATGCGGGCACCTTCAACACGTCAAGAAAGTTCTGCAACATGGCATGGCCATGTTCCGAGGCGATGGATTCCGGGTGGAACTGCACGCCGTGAATGGGCAGGTCGCGGTGCATCAGGCCCATGATGGTGCCGTCCTCCAGCTCTGCCGTGACCTTCAGGCATTCGGGCAGGTCGGACCGGCGCACCACGAGGCTGTGATAGCGCGTCGCCTTGATCGGCGAGGGCAGCCCCTTGAAGACGCTTTCACCGTGGTGATGCATCAGGCCCATCTTTCCGTGCACGATCTCATCATGCCGGACCACCGTGCCGCCAAAGACCTGACCGATGGTCTGATGACCAAGGCAGACGCCCATCAACGGCGTGCGGGTTTCGGCGGCGGCCTCTGTCAGCGCAAGGCAGATGCCCGACTGATCGGGCGTGCCGGGGCCGGGGGACAGGACGATGCCCGTCGGTTTCAGCGCCATGGCCTCCTGCACGTTCAGCGCGTCGTTGCGCCAGACCTGCACATCGGCGCCCAGTTCGCCGAAGAAATGCACGAGGTTGTAGGTGAAGCTGTCGTAATTATCGATCAGAAGCAGCATGACCGTGGCCTTTTCGTCCGGGTTTTGTCGCGGGGGGCGATCGTGGGGCTGGCGGGCAGGGCCCACGTCGCGGTATACATGCGCAGGCCGTCCGGGCGCCGTCAAGTCCGGCGGGACCCGGGGAAGACGGGGATCAAGGCGCCGGGACAGGCGTGTGAAGGATGAGAGAGAGCAGCATGGCACGGGGTTTTCTGTCGGGAGTCGTATGGGGCGGACTGTTTTCGGGCGCCTGCCTGGGCGCGTGGTCCCTGTCGGCGGACTTTCCGACGCGGGGCGCGATGATCGCGCCACCCGCCGGATCGGTGGACAGCGCGCTGCTGGACGCGACCGATCCGGGCAGCGATGTGCCCGCCGATCCGCCGATGCCCGAGGTTTCCGAACCCGTCGCGGACCCCAAGGATGGCTCTGCCCCGCTGATCGTGCAGGATCCGGAGGCGGCTGAGGTGGCCCAGCCCAAGCCGGACCTGTCGCAACCCGGACGCCGCCCGGTGGCCGAAACCGGTGTTGACCGTCCCGAACAGCCCAAGGCCAGCCTGAATGCGCCCGCCGATCCGGTGGTCGTGGGCGCCGATACACAGCCGCTGGATCCGCCGGTGGTGGGCAACGCGCCCGATCTGCCGGGCAGCGGATTGCCCGCGCCCTCTGCCGCGCCGGTGATTGTCGGGCGCGATGCGCCGATCAAGCCGGGCGCCACTGCGCCCTTGCCCGGCGCGCCCGAACCGGAGGCCAAGCCGATCATCGTCACCGGCCCCGCGCAGCCGCCCGCGCCCGCCGTGCCGGAGGCTGACAGCGCGCTGGTAACGCCGGAACCGGAGGTGGCGGAGCCTGTCACGCCAGAGCCCGCCACGCCCGAGGTGCAGACCGCCGATCCGGCCCGCCCCGATCCCGAAACACCCGATCCCGCAGCGCCCGGTGCCGAGGGGCCGGAACTGGCCGCCGTGCCGCCTGCGCCCACGCCGCGGCCGCTGTTCGAACAGGCTCAGCCGCTGCCTGAGCCGGAAATCACCACCCAAGCGCCCGTCGCCCCGACCATCGGCAAACCCGCCCGATCCCTTGTCGGACGTGGACCGCAGGGTTTGGATGATCCCGCGCCGGGACCGGATCTGACCGAAGTTGTGATCCCCCTGGGCGCGCCGAACGCCGACAGCCCGCTGATCCGCTTTTCCGAACAGGTCGAGGCGCCCGCGGATGTGCCGCGCATGGCGGTGGTTCTGGTGGATGACGGCTCTGGCCCGCTGGGGCCGTCCGGCCTGCAGAGCTTTCCCTTCCCGATCAGCTTCGCCATCGCGCCCACCCATCCCGATGCCGCAGGCGCGGCCAAGGGCTACCGCGATCTGGGGTTCGAAGTGTTGGTGCTGGGCGATCTGCCCGAAGGCGCGCAGGCCACGGATGTCGAAGTGACCATGTCCGGCATCCTGGATGCCGTGCCGCAGGCCGTCGCCGTGCTGGAGGCGCCGGGTGGCAGCCTGCAGGAAACCCGCGCGATCGCGGGGCAGGTGGCCGCCTATCTGGCCGGGTCCGGGCATGGGCTGGTGATGCAGCCCAAGGGGCTGAACACCGCGCAAAAGCTGGCGCTGAAGGATGGCGTGCCCGCGGTGACGATCTTCCGCGATTTCGACGGCGAAGGGCAGGATACCTCGATGATCCGCCGGACGCTGGATCAGGCGGCCTTTCGCGCCCGGCAAGAGGGCGGTGTGGTGATGATGGGTCGGCTGCGCGCCGATACGATCACGGCGCTGGTGCTCTGGGGGCTGCAGGACCGCAGCGGGACCATCGCGCTGGTGCCGGTGTCGACCGTGCTGACAGAGGCGGTGGCACAGCCCTGAGGGCTCAGGCCCAGCTTTCCAGCGTTGTGGCCAGATCGCCGTAGCCGGTGAACCGCCGCTCAAAGGCCAGCCCCATGCGGTCGGCGCAGGCCTCCGCCTTGGCGGTCAGGGCGGCATCCTCGGTCTGGGCCAGATAGACCAGCCGTTCGTAATGGCCAAAGTACATGTCGCGCAGCTGCGGGTGCCGGTCGAGGCCCAGCGGCTTCCAGACAAAGGCATCGAACTGACGGCACAGGAAATCCGTCAGGTAAAAGGCGGTGATCTCGTCGCGCGCCTCGAATTGCGCCAGCCCGTCGAAGAAGGCGTAGCAATGCGGGCCGGCCACCATTTCCACCCCCATCTCCGCGCAGGCGGCCTGTAGCAGTCCGCCGGTACCGCAATCGGCGTAGACCACGCAAATCCGGTCATAATCGGAACGGTGTTTGTCCACTGCGGCGCGCACCGCATCGGTGATCTTTTCCGGGTGGTTGTGCAGGATCGCGGGCAGACAGGCGAGGTCCATGTGCTCCCAGCCGTTCAGCCGGATCAGGGCCAGGATTTCCCGCGCCAGCGCCCCGCAGGCCAACAGCAGCACGCGGCCCGACCCGGCGGGCGTCAGCCCGGCCTCGGTCAGCTCGGCGTCGCGCGGAAGCTCAGGTACGGCTGTCGTCATGGGGGACATGCGCCAGCGCCCAGCGGGCCAGCAGCGCAAGCGCAAGGAGGACCGGCAGAACCGTCAGCACCCCGAAAGAGGACATCGCCCAGACAGTCAGGACCGCAGCGGATACAACGGCACAGATCAGCAGGGCAAATGATGTCACGGGCATCGGGGTCTCCTCACTCCTTCAGTATGGGCCAAAGACGGATAAAGAAAAAGCGAAATTGATGGGGCTTTTCGTCTCTTTGCGGCGATCTGCCTATCGGCTGAGCCGAACGGCCGTTCCATAGGCAACAATTTCCGACGCGCCCTTGGCGATGGCAGATGTCTGGATGCGCATGCAGACGATGGCATCCGCGCCCTTGGCCTCTGCCTCGGCCACCATGCGGTCGATGGCCTGTTCGCGCGCCCCGGCCATCAGTGAGGAATAGCCCGTCAGCTCGCCCCCCACCAACTGCTTCAGCGCGGCGACGATATCGGTGCCAAGATGCTTGGCCCGCACCGTGGCCCCCCGGACAAGGCCCAGCGACTCGGCGATCTGATGACCGGCAACGGTTTCTGTGGTCACGATCAGCATCAGTGTTTCATCCCGTCATAATGGTCTTCTTCGGCATTGCCGACCCGTTCGGCGATGACCCTGTACAGGACGTAGCCCACCAATGCGGCGGGCAACAGGGCCAGCCATGCAAACGGCACGCTGAACGCGGCGAGGATCAACATGCTCAGCCACATGGTCACGGCGCTGCCCACCAGCACGCAGACGATGATCAGCACAAGGGTTTCGAGTTTCATGGCGGCCTCCTTAGGGAAAGATCGTGCTTTCCCGGCCCCGGTTCAAGGCTGCGGTTCAAATGGACGGAAAATCCGATGGCCGGTCGGGCGCTGATCCCTGTCCCAAGTCCCCCAGGGCCTGCGGATCGACTTTGCGCCGCCGAATTGATAGGTTTTTGTATTGATCACATGCACTGAGGGGGCGTTGCGATGCGTGTTGTTCTGCCGCTTGTCCTGATCGCCGCCACGGCGCTGCCCGGTGTCGCCTTGAGTGACATCAAGACAGCCAGAGAGCGCGCCAGATCGGGCACTTTTGATGACAGCGGAGAGGTGCGTTGTGCGCAGGAGGTCGGCGAACCCCTGAAAACCTGTACCGCCAAGGTGGCGCGCGCCGATGGCGCGGCGGTGGCCGTCGTGAGTTTTGCCAACGGGTTTTCACGGATGCTGATGTTCGAGGATGGCGAATTCCGGCGCGGCAACGCGACCATGTCCGGCGTCGGAACGGATTTCGACTGGCGCCTGTCAAAAGGCATCTACCACGTGCGGGTGGATGATCAGCGGTTTGAGTTGCCAGAGGTGCTGATCTTTGGGGAGTAGGCCGCGCGATCCCTCGCGGGGCCCCTTTGCCTAGATCACATGCCGCCCGGCGTCAGCTTGGAGATCACGCCTTCATCGATGGCGGTATACAGGCTGCCATCCGGCCCCATGACCAAGGACCGGAACCGGCCCGGCTCCATCGGCAGGGTCATCTCGGTCACATCCATGACGTCATTGTTCTCTTCGTTGAACTGGATGACGTCGATGCGCTGACCGATGGGCGTTCCGCCAAAGCCGATGCCCATGATGCCGACTACCATCGCGCCGTCCCAGTCGCCCCATGCCTCACCGGCAAGGAAAGCGGCAGAAGAGGTGCCCTGTGACCAGCCGTTGTTGTTCCAGATCGGCGGCATGGCGTCGGGATAGGTCTCGAAGTCGGTCATCGGCATAAAGGCCGCCCGCTCAAAGCGGTTCATCCCGGCTTCCTGGTTGGGGCTATAGCCGCAGTACCCATCCGGGCAGTCACCACGTCCCGCCATGTTCGGGCGC
The DNA here is from genome assembly GCF_052266595.1 of Antarctobacter jejuensis. Lineage (NCBI taxonomy): Bacteria > Pseudomonadati > Pseudomonadota > Alphaproteobacteria > Rhodobacterales > Roseobacteraceae > Antarctobacter > Antarctobacter jejuensis. Next base: position 94,595 of record NZ_JBQQXJ010000013.1, read on the forward strand.
GGATCCCAGCCCGCGTTGCCGCCATTTTCCAGGATGGTGATTTCGTCCGAATGCCACGGCCCATGCTCGGCGGTGATCGCCGCGCCGGTCACCGGGTGAAAGGCGATGCCCTGCACGTTGCGGTGGCCATAGGTGTAGGTCCGTTTGTCAAAGCCGTCGGGCGGGCTGTTGTCGGCGATGGCATTGCCGTCCACGTCGATCCGCAGCACCTTGGACCCCATCATCGTCGGGCTTTGCGGCACCTGTCCGTTGTGGGTGTCGCCGGTGGTCAGGAACAGGTGGCCATTGGAGTCAAAGCGCACGCGCCCGCCATTGTGCGCGCCCGGTCCGCCAAAGGGGTGGTCCGAGGCAGCCATCTTGTAAGGCACGTCATCCACGATATCGGTGCGGTCCGATACGGCGGTGAAATCCTCGTTCAGGGTGAACCGCATCAGCCGGTTGGTGTGCGGATCCGACATGTTCGACGTCGAATAGACGTAGATGCGGCGGTTGTTGTCGAACGCGGGGTCAAAGGCGACGCCCATCATGCCGGCCTGACCTTCGCAGAACAGATCCGCCCCGTTCGAGGCGTAGCCTGCTGTCTCTCCTACGCCGTAGAGCGCGTTGACCGTGCCATCCGGCATCCGCACCGACAGGCCCTTGCACTTCTCGGTAAACAGCATCGTGCCGTCATCGAGGAAGGCCATGTCCCACGGATTTTCCAGGTCGTCCAGAACAACCTCATGTTGAAGCTTGGTGGTGTTCATGCCGCTTTGGGCCAATGCCGGCGACGCCAGGAACGCCGTCCCCGCAAGCAGAACAGCCGCGTATTTAACAGTCGCTTTGGTCTTAATTTTTTTCATGATTTCCTCCCTGAAGCAGTCTTCCGGCGAAAATCAGAATGGGTATGGCGTGACTCAGATTATCTGATCACGGTCAATCCTGTAACGCTTCGAGACTACGGGAAACACGGTAATTCTAGGAACATTGATCGGTCAACGCTTAAATTGTTGGCACTTTGCGAACAACTCGCACCTGGAATTACCGGCCCCGCCTCAGTCAAAGGCGGTTGCGACATAGACCGAAAGGTTGGCGATGTCCTCGTCCGACAGCTTTTTGGCGTGCTGAATCATCAGGATCGAGTTGGGGCCGATCTTTTCGCCAGAGCGATAGATTTCCAGCTTTTCCGCAATGTATTCCGGCTCTTTGTCGGACAACTTAGGGTAGCTTGCCACGCCCTGCGCCTTGTTGCCGTGGCAGGCCCGGCATGTCTTGCGAAACACCTTTTCCGCCGCGGCCAGATCGACCTCTTCGGGGATCGTGACCGCGTCTGCTTCCGTGACCTCTGTTGCTTCGGTGGCGTGGCTCTCTGCCCAGGCAGACACCCCGAAACAGATCATCGACACGGTCAAAACGGTGGATTTCATCATCGAAACTTTCCTCCCTTGGCCGGTCTTTGCCAGCCGATCCCGATTTCATCGCAGGATTGCAGATATCGCGCAAGCGTCCGGCATCAAGCCCGCCCGCCGGATTTCGGGCGGGGCAAGAGGGGAATGGCGCGGCCCCAAAAAGCAAAAGGCCCCGCCGGGGAGGGCGGGGCCATCGAAAGGCGGGAGCGGGAAAACCTCAGCCCGCCGCCATCTGGTTGTGCTTGCGTTCGATGAACTTCTTGGCGGTTTCCACCGCCACCGCGGCGTCCCGGCAATAGGCATCGGCGCCGATGGCCTTGCCGAATTCCTCGTTCAGCGGCGCGCCGCCCACCAGCACGATGTAATCGTCGCGGATGCCCATCTCGACCATCGTGTCGATCACGACCTTCATGTAGGGCATCGTGGTCGTCAGCAGCGCCGACATGCCAAGGATGTCCGCCTCTTCGGCCTTGAGCGCGTCCAGGTATTTGTCGACCGGGTTGTTGATCCCCAGGTCCACTACCTCGAAACCCGCGCCTTCCATCATCATCGAGACAAGGTTCTTGCCGATGTCGTGGATGTCGCCCTTGACGGTGCCGATCACCATCTTGCCCATGCGCGGCGCGCCGGTTTCGGCCAAGAGCGGCTTGAGGATGGCCATGCCGCCCTTCATCGCGTTGGCGGCCAGCAGCACCTCGGGCACGAACAGGATCCCGTCGCGGAAATCGTTGCCGACGATGGTCATGCCACCGACCAGCGCCTCTGTCAGCACCCGGTACGGGGCCCAGCCACGCTCAAGAAGAATGTTCACACCCTCTTCGATCTCTTCCTTGAGACCGTCATAGAGGTCGTCGAACATCTGTTGGACAAGCTCTTCGTCATCCAGTTCAGAGAGGATGATGTCGTCTTCTTCATCGGACATGGGCGCGATTCCTTCGGTTGGGCATGTCGTTTGGATGCCTCGATCCTTGCGACTAATCGTTGTTTTCCGCATCCGTCAATTGGCGGATTGCGACATTGGGCGAAACGGTTCCGACCATTCGCGGCCTGTTGCCGCAATTCTTGTCAGTGTTCCTGTTGTGTTCTATGTTGTGGGCATGACATCCCCCGCACGCCCCGTCGATCCCGCCCAGGCCCGTGGCCGCGCCGCGCGCAGCCGCGATTGCGGGCGCTATGAACGGCTCAGGCGGGAGGATCAGGATGACGGCTGGGACATTCCCGAAGAGGCGGGTGTCATCCGCACAGAGGTGTCGGAGGAGGTGCCGCGCACGATCATCAACTACGTGCGCTCGCCCGATCTGCCGTTTGACCGGACGCTGAATCCCTATCGCGGCTGCGAACACGGCTGCATCTACTGTTTCGCGCGGCCCACGCATGCCTGGCTGGGCCTCTCGCCGGGGCTGGATTTCGAAACGCGGCTGGTGGCGCGGCCCACTGCGCCCGATGTGCTGGCGCGTGAGTTGCGGGCGATGAAGTACAGCGTCGCGCCGCTGGCCATCGGCACCAACACCGATCCCTATCAGCCCATCGAACGGGACCGGGGCATCATGCGCGCCTGTCTTGAGGTGCTGCGCGACTTCAACCACCCGGTGGCAATCGTGACCAAGGGCGCGCTGATCGAACGCGACATCGACATCCTGTCCGGCATGGCGGCGCAGGGGCTGGCGCGGGTCGGCATTTCCGTCACCACGCTGGATGAGGGCCTGTCGCGCCGGATGGAACCGCGCGCCCCCGGACCCAAACGCCGCCTCGCGGCGATCCGCAGGCTGGCCGAGGCCGGGATTCCGGTGCGCATCATGGCCTCTCCGATGATCCCCGCCCTGACCGACCCCGAGCTTGAGTCGATTCTGACCGCCGGGGCGGAGGCGGGGGCCACCACGGCCAGCTGGATCATGCTGCGCCTGCCGCTGGAGGTCTCTCCGCTCTGGCAGGAATGGCTGGAAACCCACTACCCGGATCGGGCGGGGCGTATCATGGGGCATCTGCGCGACATGCATGGCGGAGAGGTCTATTCCGCCAAGTGGTTCGCCCGGATGCGGGGCGAAGGGCCCTATGCCGATCTGGTGGCGGCGCGGTTCAAACGCGCCGCCCGCCGGCTTGGCCTTGACCGCGATCAGGGGCCGATGCGCTGTGACCTGTTCGCGCCGCCGCCGCGCGCGGGCGATCAACTGGGGTTTCAGTTCGACGCGAGCTGAGGGCGCGGAACGCGCCGGGTCAGCCTTCGCGGGCGTTGTCGACCACCAGTTCAAAGCGCGGCTCGCCGCCGGGCAGCGATGGTTGCGCGCCGCAAGTGCCAAGCGGATCCGGCAGGCCAAGTTCCCTAGTCGCGATTTGCCGCGCATAGGACAGTGCCGTTTTCGACGCTGTTCCGCCATTCTCCTCAAGGTACCTTTCAAGGTCGCTCAATACGTCGGCGACCCAAGAGTGATCCGCCATGGTCAAGCCTCCTGCTCACAAGATCTTTGTCTCATGCTACAGGGTGATAAGGGCGCCCCCTTAAATGAGGCTTAACCAAGGCATTTTTTTGACAAAAATCAGCCGCGCCGCCGCCGGCTGCGGCGTTCACGCCCGGCGCCTGCGTCGTCGCCGGTGCCATCGCTGTCCGAGGAAAAGCCGCCCAGCGTCTCGGCAATGCGTTCCAGCGTCGGACGCTCGCCGCGTTCGCGGGTTTCCAGCGCCTCGCGCATGGCCTTCAGGTGGACCGGCATGGTGCCGCAACATCCGCCGATGATCGTCGCGCCGGAATCGCGGGCCATCACGGCATATTCCGCCATCAGCGCGGGCGTGCCGTCATAGTGGATGTGACCGTCGTGGTATTTCGGGATACCGGCGTTGCCCTTGGCGATGATGGGCCGTTCGGTGCCCTGCGCGACAAAGCCCAACACGGTGCGCAACAGGTCCGACGCGCCGACACCGCAGTTGGCGCCAAAGCCGATCGGCGGGGTGGGCAGCTCTTCGACCATCTTGACCATATCGGCCGAGGTCATGCCCATCATGGTGCGCCCGGCGGTGTCGAAACTCATGGTGCCGCACCAAGGCATGCCGACATTGGCGAATGCCTCTGCGGCGGCCTTGTATTCTTCGGGGGCGGAAATCGTCTCGACCCACAGAACATCCGCGCCGCCGTCCTTCAGGCCCGCGGCGGTTTCCTCGAACATTTCGACCGCGTGTTCATGGCTCAGCGTGCCGGCGCTGCCCATGATCTCTCCGGTCGGGCCGACGGACCCGGCCACGATCACTTCGCGCCCCGAGGCGTCGGCGATCTCGCGGCCCAGTTCTGCGGACAGCTTGGACAGTTCATAGGCGCGGTGCGCCGCGTCGTGCAGTTTCAGCCGCGAGGCATTGGCGCCAAAGGAGTTGGTCAGGAACAGGTCCGACCCGGCCTCGACCGCGCCACGGTACAGGGCACGGATCTTGTCCTGTTCGGTCTCGTTCCAGAATTCGGGCGCGTCGCCCGACATCAGACCCATGTTGAACAGGTTGGTGCCCGTGGCCCCATCGGCCAGCAGCCAATCGCGTTTTGCGAGGGCGCGGGTAAGTGCGTCGGTCATCGTTCTTGCCTTTCCGAACGTCTTTGCCCGCGTGTTTCACATCTGGTGCATGCAGGCAAATTCATAATGGTCATCATTTACATGAGGTGGGTTTGCGGGTTTTGCGACTCTGTTGTGCGGGATTTGCCCGAAACGGGGCTCAGGTCAGAAAGGTCTTTGGCAAGGATGCCTCAAGACCAAGCAGTTGCGCGGCGGACCAGATCGCGGCGCGCGGGATATTCACCGCCCATGATCCGGTCTCACGCACCACGACCCATGCCTTGGATTTGGTGGTGCGTCCGGGTTTCTGGCTGGCGCAGACCGGGGCAGGGCGGCCACCCCAGGCGAAAGACGCCCAGGCGCGCCAGGCATGATAGGATTCCGTGACCAGCAACAGGCGCGCGTCCTGCGGCAGGTCGGGCAGGGAAAAGAGCACGTTCTGCAGCGTCGAGAAGGACTCCGTCTCAATGCGCAGCGCACTGTCCGGCACGCCCTTGTCACGCGCGATCCCGGCCATGCCCTCGGCGCTGCTCTTGTGGGTTTTCGGATCCCCGCCGCCGGTCAGATGCAGGACCGGCGCAACGCCGTTCTGGTACAACACAACGCCGGTATGGATGCGCCCCGTGCCGTGCTCCAGCACATGCGCCTCTCCCTCACGGCCACCGCCGAGGATCACCGCGATGTCGAATGCCTCATCCATCACCAAACAATCCCGCGTCAGCAGGATCGACCCGACGGTCAGCGCAAAACAGAGGCTCAAGTAGAGGACAAGCCCCCGCAGGATCCGCAAACCCCAGCGGGTCATTCCCACTCGATCGTGCCTGGCGGTTTCGAGGTCACGTCATAGGTCACGCGGTTGATGCCCTTGACCTCGTTGATGATGCGGGTCGCCGTCTCACCAAGGAAATCATGGCTGAACGGGTAGTAATCCGCCGTCATGCCGTCGACAGAAGTCACGGCGCGCAGCGCGCAGGCGTAATCATAGGTCCGCCCGTCGCCCATCACGCCCACGGTCCGCACCGGCAGGATCGCGACAAAGGCCTGCCAGATCTCGTCATACAGCCCGTGCTTGCGGATCTGGTCGATATAGACCGCATCCGCCTTGCGCAGGATCTCCAGCTTTTCGCGGGTGATCTCACCGGGGCAGCGGATCGCCAGACCCGGCCCGGGGAAGGGGTGACGCCCGATAAAGCTGGCGGGCAGGCCCAGTTCATGCCCCAGCGCGCGCACCTCGTCCTTGAACAACTCGCGCAGCGGCTCGACCAGCTTCAGGCCCATCTTCTCGGGCAGGCCGCCGACGTTGTGGTGCGATTTGATCGTCACCGAAGGGCCGCCGGAAAACGACACGCTCTCGATCACATCCGGGTACAGCGTCCCCTGGGCAAGGAACTGCGCGCCCTCGATCTGGTCGGCGTATTTCTGGAACACGTCGATGAACAGCTTGCCGATGATCTTGCGCTTGGTCTCGGGGTCGGACACGCCGTCCAATTCCCCAAGGAACAGCTCCTGTTCCTCGGCGTGGATCACATGCAGGTTCATGTGGTCGCGGAACATGCCCACGACTTCCTCTGCCTCGTGCAGGCGCAACAGCCCGTGATCGACAAAGACACAGGTCAGCTGATCGCCGATCGCCTCGTGGATCAGCGCCGCCGCGACAGAGCTGTCGACCCCGCCCGACAGCGCGCAGATCACCTTGGCCTCGCCCACCTGTTCGCGGATCTTGGCAATCGCCTCTTCGCGGTAGGCGCCCATGGTCCAGTCGCCCTTGAACCCGGCCTCGCGCACGAAATTCTCATACAGGGTGGCGCCATTCGGGGTGTGATGCACCTCGGGGTGGAACTGCACCGCGTAAAAGCGCCGCGCCGGATCGGCAGTGATGGCAAAGGGCGCTCCGGGCGAGGTGCCGAAGACCTCGAAGCCGGGCGCGATTTCCGACACGTGGTCGCCGTGGCTCATCCAGACCTGCTCACGCCCCGATCCATCCATGAACCAGCCGGTCAGCATGTCTAGCCGCCGGTCCGAAGGCTGCACATAGGCGCGGCCGAACTCGGCGGTGCCCTCACCGGCGACAACCTTGCCGCCCAGATCCTGCATCATGACCTGCTGGCCATAACAGATGCCAAGGATCGGCACGCCCAGATCGTAGACGGCGCGCGGCGGACGCGGGCTGCCCTCTCGGGTTACCGAATCGGGACCACCGGAAAAGATCACCGCTTTCGGAGCGAAGTCGCTCAGGAAGGCGTCGGTGACATTCTGGTAAGGGTGGATTTCACAATAGACATTCAGCTCACGCAGGCGGCGCGCGATCAGCTGCGTCACCTGGCTGCCAAAGTCGATGATAAGAAGGCGGTCGTGCTGGGTCTCGGTCATGCCTTCCATTAGGCAGGCCGCGCGCAAATGGCAATGTCGCTCAGGCGCTCAGAAAGGCATCGGTGCGGTCCATGACCAGATCCCAGGCCGGATCCTGCGGCAAAAGCATGTGATTGCCGCCCTCCAGCCGCACGAATTGCGCCGCCCTAAGATGCGCGGCCAGCTTTTGCCCCTGGCTGATCGGGTGAATCGCATCGCCCGCCGCGTGAAAGATCAGCGCCGGAACATCCACCTTTTCCAGATCGGCGCGCACGTCGAACCGGTCGATCACACCGCGCAAGGCGACGGCGGTTTCCGCGCTGGCGGTGGACAGCTGCATCTCGGCCAGTTCATCGCGCTGCGCCGATGTGGCATCGGGCGCAAAGACGGTGGTGAACCCCTTGATGAAGGGGCTGCCCGCCTTGCCCCATCCAGCGCGGATCATGGCCAGCATGGTCTCTTCGTCCACGCTGCCCGGGGCGGTGGGGCGGAACACGCGCCCCTCCACATAGCCGCCCACCATCACCATGCGCCGCACCCGTCCGGGATGGCGCGCGGCAAAGCGGATCGCCACCGGCACCGCCTGAGAGGCGGCAAAGAGGTCAAAGCTGTCAAGCCCCGCCGCATCGGCCACGGCCAGCAGGTCGTCGACAAACTCGTCGATATCCGTCAGCGGCGCATCGCGGTCTGACAGGCCTGTGCCGCGCAGGTCATAGCGGACCAGCCTGCGGCCCCGTGCCAGCCGCGCGATCAGCGGCCCCCAGATCAGGCTGCCGGTGTCCATCTCCAGATGCGACAGCCAATGCCCGATGCGCAGCAGGGGTGGGCCGTCGCCGGTGGCGCACCATGCAATCGCGGTGCCATCGCGCGACAGGGCGTATTGCACCTCCGGCGCGGACAGGGCGGTCGGTTGGGTCTGCGCAGGCGCGTCCTGCAATTGGGCCACAAAGGCCAGCCCGCGCCGGGGGATCGTGCGCAAGACGCTCTGTTCCTTGCCGGAATCGCCCACGGCGGCGCGGGCCGCACTGATCCGCGCGGCAATGGTCGCATCCGACACCGCCAGCCCGTCCCAGACGGCGTCGACCAGCGCCTCTTTCGACACCACGGCCCCGCCGGACTGCGCCATGACCGCCAGGAGGTCAAAGACCTGGGGCTCCACATGCACCTCTGTGCCGTCGCGATGCAACTGGCGGCGGTCAAGGTCCAGCAGGCATGTCCCGAAACGCAATTCCATGCGGAAACTGTCGCCCAGTAGGGGCCGAAAACAAAGGGTTTTCGCGCGCCAGAAGGGAAAGACAAGACCATCACAAGCAAACCACAAGACCGTCTTCAAGCGGCGCAGGCCGGGCCGTGGTCAGATGATCCCATCGACAGTCCTTACCGGAGAAACCGCCATGACCCGCCCCACCGACACCATCCGCACCCGTCCCGATGGCTCTATCGACACCGCCTATTACATGGCCCGTGGCCGTCGGATGCGGTCCGAAGCCGCCCATGCCCTGTTCTCGCCAGAGCCTGAATCCCCGCGCAAGCGCCGCGGTTTTGCCCGGCTCTTTGGCGGCAGCCCTGTCTGACGCGCCCGGCCAGCCGTCAGGCATGACCCCGCGTGCCGAAAATGGCCTTGCCATTCTGCGGTGCGCGGGGGCCCCTTGGCGCGGACAGACAGGGGATTATTCATGCAGGTTCTGACGGAATTCGGCCTTGGCACCTCGCTCCGGCGCGCCGATTACACAGAGGCGGCGGCGCGGGCGATCCGCGATGCGCTGTGGAAATGCTCGATCAACGCGGCCGAATGGCAGGGGCGTGAAAAATCGGACATGCGCCTGCGGGTGCAGGTGGCGGTGCAGCAGCCGGACAAGGTGGATGCCGCGCAACTGGCCGGGGTCTTTCCCTATGGCCAGGCAGAGGTGTCCGTGGGCTTTGGCGGTCTGGACGTGCCCCGGCCCGAAGGCGTGGGCAATCCGACCGTGATGGCCCATGCGGCGATCACCGTCAGCTTTGACGGGGCGGCGGCATGAAACAGCGGTTGATCGTACAGATGGGCATGGGAATCGGCGACACCGTCGCGCAGGCGGCGGAACGCGCCGTTACGGATGCACAGGCGCGGGCGCGTCTGCATATCGCGGCGGATGTGGAAATCCGCGTGACCCTTGGCGTGCCCGGTTCGGCAGAGCTGGACACCAGCGGGCTGAATCGCGCCTTCGGGGCGGCGGACGTCGACCTGAAAGTGGTGCCGGGGGGCATGACCGTCCCGCAACCGGGCGGGACAGAGGTCTTGGTCGTCAGCGCCGCGATCGAGGTCTTTCCGCTGGCCTGAAGGGGGGGCTGACAGGCGGGTGTTTATTAAGGGACGGTAAATCCGTCCCTGTAACCCCTTGATCCTGCATTCCCCCTAAGCTGTCCACGCGTGGACACCCCCAGACCGGCTCACCCCATCGCGCGGCCTCGATTGCCCCGTTTCTTCGCCTTTTGATAGTCGCTGGCCCAGCTCCACAAGGCGATGCCCAGCCACGTGGCGAGGTAGAGCGCGCCAAATCCGATCACCACCCAGCCGGGCAGCGGCCCGACCGCCGATCTCTCCCAGATCTGATCGGACGAGGTCAAAGGCGTGGGATGGACCACGATCTTGCCTACATATGAGGCCGACTGGATCAGCAGGATCCACAAATAATTCCGCCGGATCCGCCGCCCCATCGCCGTCAGGGTCGAGATATGATACTCGGGCTGCAAATAATCCTTGGCCAGCACCTCCTGCCAGTTCTCCTCAAGGTGCAGATCCCCTTCCATCAACATCGGCGCATAAAGATGCCGCTCCATATACCGGCAGCGCGCCCGCCAGACGTTGAAGTAGCGATAGCGCCGCGCCTCCAGCACCAGAAAGAAAATGATCAGCACGCCCACCAGCACCAACGGCAGCGGCGAGGCATCGGGCGAGGCAAAGGCAATCGACAGCGCGATGCCCAGCGTCACCACCGCCCAGTTGGTCGTGGTGTCCAGACGGGTGCGCCAGATCGTGCTGCGATAAACCTCGCCCCGCCAGAGATGCGCGATGGCGCCCATCTCGGCCTGTGTGAAATTGCTGCGCGAAGGTTCCTCGGTCACGATGTCTCCTCCCATCCCGAACGTCAGAGGATGATGACTCAGGCAGAGCGGCGGGTAAACCGCGCAGACCAAGGCGCGCGCATGTCGTTTTCCCCCCTCAACTGCCGGAAATCGCGCGCGGGTTTGATCTGCTGCTTGATATGAGCGGGCAATCTTTTTTCGGGGCGGGGCCCCGTCTACTGGCGTGGAGGCATGACGATGGCAGAGGCAGCAGCGCGCAAACGGGGCCGCGGCGGCGGCGGGGCAGCACGTCGGGCGGAACGGAGCGCCGTTCAGGTGGACACCGCACGGTTCATCGAGCGCAACATCCCCGACCTCGAAGTGCTGGACGACGCAGCGCTGGAACTGATCGAGGACCGCGCCGAGCAGGTGCTGGAAGAAATCGGCGTCAATTTCGTCAACAACCCCGGCGCGCTGGCCCTCTGGAAAGAGGCCGGGGCCGATATCGACGGCGAACGCGTGCGCCTGCCGCGTGGCCTTGCCCGCAAGTTGATCAAGACGGCGCCGTCAACCTTCACCCAGCACGCCCGCAACCCCGCCCGCAATGTCGAGATCGGGGGCCGGAACCTCGTGCTTGCGCCGGTCTACGGCCCGCCCTTCGTGCGCGATGCGGACGGCGGACGGCGCTACGCGACGATGGAGGACTTCCGCAAGTTCGTGAAGCTGGGCCAGATGTCCAAGTGGCTGCACCATTCGGGCGGTACCGTCTGCGAGCCCACCGATATCCCGGTGAACAAGCGGCACCTAGACATGCTGATGGCGCATATGACGCTGTCGGACAAACCCTTCATGGGTTCCGTGACCGAACCCAGCCGCGCGCAGGACAGCGTGGACATGTGCAAGATCCTGTTCGGTGAGGAATTCGCGACCAACAACACGGTGATGACCTCGCTCATCAACATCAACTCGCCATTGACCTTCGACGACGTCATGATGGGGGCGCTGGAGGTCTATGCGGCCAACATGCAGGCCTGCATCATTTCTCCCTTCATCGTCGGCGGGGCGATGGCGCCGGTTTCGGTCGCAGGGACGCTGGTGCAGGTGCTGGCAGAGACCATGGCGGGGATCGCTTATTCGCAGCTGGTTCGCCCCGGAGCGCCGGTCATCATGGGCGCTTTCGTGACCTCGATCGACATGAACTCTGGCGCGCCGACCTTTGGCACGCCGGAGGCTGCGCAGATCACTTATGGCGCGGGCCAACTGGCACGCCGTCTGGGCCTGCCCTACCGGTCTGCCGGATCCTTCTGCGGGTCCAAACTGCCCGATGCGCAGGCCGCCTATGAGACCGCGAATTCGCTGAACATGGGCCTGCTGTCAGGGGTGAACTTCATGCTGCACGCCTGTGGCTGGCTGGAAGGGGGGCTGGTGTCCTCGTTCGAGAAGTTCGTCATGGACGCGGACCAGCTGGGCACCCTGCACAAACTAGCCGAAGGCGTGACCGTCAACGAGGACACGCTGGCCATGGATGCCATCCGCGAGGTGGGCCCGGGCGGGCATTACCTTGGCTGTGCCCATACACAGGCGAATTTCAAGACGTCCTTCTGGCGTTCGGACCTGTTCGATTACAAACCGTACGAGACGTGGTCCGAAGAAGGGGCCCGGGACACGGTCGCCCTTGCATCGGCCCGGGTGCAGCGATTGCTGGATACCTACCAGCAGCCGCAGCTGGACCCTGCGATTCATCAGGCGCTGAAGGCCTACGTCGATCAGAAAAAGGCATCCATGCCGGACGCGTTCGCCTGACGGACGCGGCCTGACGTCAGTACGAGGATTCGCGCAGGATGCGGGCCTCTCCCATCATCGCGGTCAGCACCTCGACGTGCCGGGCCACCGTATAGGCGGCGTCTTCGACGCGCCGCCTTGCGTCCATTTCTGACTCGATCTCCATCAGGCGCATCAACGCGGCGCCGGGACGCGGCAGGGTGCCATAGCCCAAGACGCGATGCAGATGCGGGTCGCGCCGGTAGTCCTGTGCCCCGATGCGCGCGGCCCGGATCAGCAACCGGGGGCGGCGCAGGTCGTTCAGCATTCCAAGAATATCTTTCATCGCCTCGCTCCTCGCTTTTGCGAATGTGAGGCAACTATGCACAGCCCTGACGGGTGTTGCGCGATCACCGAACGCTCCGAACGGAGGGTTCAGTTATGGTTTAACTTTCTTATAAATAGTCACTTTTGCGGTGCTTTGTTAACCATATGGTAACAGGCACACGTTTAGGTTGCAGGTATGGCCACTGGGGATAAATCTGTGGAAAATTGCCCTCAAGCGGGAATTGCGCATGGCTGATGCGCGCATCGACACCTTGGCAGAACCAATGCCGAAATGGGTTCCAGATGCGGCGCGTGCCTACCTTGCGCACACCGAACAAGGGCTCTCGATCCGGGAGTTGGCGCGGCAAGCTGGGTGTCACGCCTCGACCGTTCTGCGACAGGTGCGCAGAATCGAGACACGTAGAGATGATCCTCTTGTAGACGCGGCTTTGTGCAACCTGGGGGCGACCGGTGGGGAATTACCGGTGCAAGAGACCAGAAAGGACAAGGATCGGATGAACGCTGCCATGACTCCCACTCCGCCGGATGAGCAGACGCTTGCCCGCGAGGCGCGGCGCGTGTTGCGCCGACTATGCGAAAGCGGCGCCGTTCTGGCCGTGGCCGCGGAAATGGACAAGGCCGTGGTTGTACGCGACACCGGGGAAGGTGGCAGTTCGCGAACCGCGGTCGTGGACGTTGCCATCGCGCAGGCCATGGCACTGAAGGACTGGATCGCCTGCGAGGCACCGGCACGGATTTCGCGCTATCGGATCACGTCGGCGGGCCGGGCGGCGCTGAACCGCCTTGTGGCCGAACAGGAAAACCGGGTGCGCGGCTTTGCCGAGGCACAGGCCGGTTTCGAAACCGGCCGTGACGCCGAGGCCGCGCTGGATGAGGTGGAACGCGACCCACGCGCGCGCAAAGGCCGGTACATGCTGGCGGAAAGCCCGCTCAACGCCCTGTCGCGGCGGCGCGAAAAGGGCGGCGAACCCTTTCTGACAGAGGAACTGGTCGCGGCCGGAGAACGCCAGCGCGAAGATTTCGAACTGGCGCAGATCGGGCCGCGGACAACGCAGAACTGGGATCAGTTCCTGACCGCGGGCGTGGTGACATCGCCTTCGGATGGGGGCGAATCGGGGGCCTCGGCCGCTCAGGGGCGTCTGCAGGCCGCGCTGCGGGATCTTGGCCCCGGGCTGGGCGATGTGGCCTTGCGGTGCTGTTGCTACCTTGAAGGTCTGGAAACGACGGAAAAGCGGCTGGGCTGGTCGGCGCGGTCGGGAAAGATCGTGCTGCGCATCGCGCTGCAACGTCTGCGCCGTCACTACGAGGAGCGCGGGAAAGGCGGCGGTGACCTGATCCGGTGATGCCAAGGGGCGGCACAGGTCTGTTCGCAGTGCAATTCGCCAGCGCGACAAACGCATGGCCCCGAAGCGGCGAGATGCCACTCCGGGGCCTAATGCTTTGAAACATTAGGGAAAGGTGCAGGGGGTACTCGTAAACACTGGGGATAGGTCACCAACGTGATGACCGGGTACACTGGAAACACCCCCTGCTTTCCTTTAATAAAGGGCAAGCCGTTGCTGATTTAGGGGAAAAATCCGTGCGTGATCTCAAAATGCCCGCCGAACGCCATCCGGAAAAGGCGCATCGCCCCGATAATGCCCAGCCGAAAAAGCCCGATTGGATCCGGGTGAAGGCTCCGGTCGGCAAGGGATACAACGACACCCGCCGCATCATGCGTGAAAACAATCTGGTGACGGTCTGCGAAGAAGCGGGCTGTCCCAATGCCGGTGAATGCTGGAACCAGGGGCACGCCACCATGATGATCATGGGGGATATCTGTACCCGCGGCTGTTCTTTCTGCAACATCGCCACCGGTCGTCCCGATTCGCTGGATGCGTTCGAGCCGGGCAGGGTGGCGGACGCGGTTCAGAAACTGGGCCTCAACCACGTTGTCATCACTTCCGTCGACCGTGACGATCTGGAGGACGGTGGGGCCGAGCATTTCGCGCAGACCATCCGCGCGGTGCGTCATCGGTCGCCGGGAACGACCATCGAGATCCTGACACCCGATTTTCTGAAATGTGCCCCCGAGGCGCTGGAAGTTGTCGTCGCCGCACGGCCGGATGTGTTCAATCACAACCTTGAAACCGTTCCCGGCCTGTACCCGGAGGTGCGGCCCGGTGCGCGGTATTTCCATAGCCTGCGGCTGTTGCAGCGGGTGAAAGAGATCGATCCGTCGATCTTTACCAAGTCCGGCATCATGGTCGGCCTGGGCGAAGACAGTCAGTCGGTTCGGCAGGTGATGGACGATATGCGCGCGGCCACGGTGGATTTCCTCACCATAGGTCAGTACCTGCAGCCGACACCGAAACACCACGCGGTGGACCGGTTCGTGACGCCTGATGAGTTTGCGGCCTATGAGAAAGCGGCCTATGGCAAGGGATTCCTCATGGTTTCGGCGACGCCGCTGACGCGCTCTTCCTACCACGCGGGTGATGATTTCGCCCGTCTGCGCGCGGCAAGAGAGGCCAAGCTGGCCCGCTGATCCTTTCGATTTTTCGAGAAGAATGACAGGCTCCGGACCGGAAACGGCCCGGAGCTTTTGTCAGTTCAGGGCCGGAAGGGCCTTGACGTAATCCGCAACCGCTTTGCGATCTTCGGCGGAGAGGTGCGAGAAGTTTTCGACCACCTCGGCCATGTGACCGCCCACGGCGTCGAATTCGGGGGTGAAGCCCGATTCGAGGTAATAGGCCACGTCTTCGGCCGACCACTTCAGTTCATCCGGCGTCAACGGCGGGATCGTTCCCTTGCCCGATGGGTTCGGCGCGCCGCCCATCCAGCGGCTTTTGTCCAGCGCACCAACGGGGTTGCGCGGGGTGTGGCACTCGGCGCAATGAGCAAGCGCCTCGACGAGATAGCGACCGCGTTCGTTGCCGTCCGCCTCCATCACGTAGTCAGCCGACATGAAGAGGAACTTCCAGCCGCCGACAGAACGGCGGATGTTGAAGGGAAAGCCCACGTCATGCGGTTTGCTGGTGACATCGCTTTCTGGCAGCGTCTGCATGTAGGCCCAGAGGTCGACCACGTCCTGATCTTCCATCTTGGTGTAGGCCGTATAGGGGAAGGCGGGGTAATAATGCTGACCCTTGGGGTTCACGCCGCGTGTCACGGCATTTGCGAAATCGACAAATTCCCAACCGCCGATTCCGGCCTGCGGGTGGGGCGAAATGTTTGGCGCGTAAAACGTGCCGAAATCCGAGACGAATTCCATGCCGCCGGTCAGGACCAACTTGTCCTCGGCACCCTTGGTGTGGTGGCACGAGGCACAGCCGGCAGCCGTAAACACCACCTCTCCGCGCTCGGCCTCTCCGGTCAGGCCATCGAACCGCGCGGCATCCACGCGGTTCGGCGCCGTGACCCAAAGCCCGACCCCGGCGCCGACAATCGCCGCCAGGACCACAAGTTTCAGGAAAGTGCGCATCCGGCCTTACTCAGGCGCGCGGTAGGTGTCGTGGCAGCTTTTGCATGCGCCACCCAGGGCACCCATGTTCGGGCCAATGGCGTCCTTGCCGGTGCCGGCGACGGCGGCCATGGCGGTCGCGGCTTCGCCGAATGCGGCCCACTTGGCTTCGAAATCAGCCATGTCGGACCAGATCGCGGCATTGGCGCGGGTCTCTTCGATGTCATCGACGCTGGTGCCGTCGGTCCACATCGCCTTCTGGTCCAGCGTGGACACGGCGACGAGAGAGTCGGCGGCGGCCTGTGCGACTGCGGCGTCATAATCGACGGTGCCGCGCGCGATGCCGCCAAGAACGCCAAGGTTCAGGGCCATGATGTTGAATTGTCCCTGGCGGGCTTTCACGGCCTGAGGCGCTTCGGCGATAGCTGGGGTGGAGAGCAGAACAGCGGTGGCTGCCAGCGCTGCAAAAGAGAATTTCATGGGTATCTCCCTGTTATGAATGCGGTCAGCATAGTCTTTCAGAGCAATGTGACAATTACATTCTTCCTTTGACAACTGTCGGCGGAGTCACAAACATTTGTGGAATATTACCGGATGCTTCGGGGCTTTTGGGCCTTTGTTGCGGCGGCGTCCGGTCCGACCGCTTTCAAGGAGTGCTTGCCATGTTTCGCAGATTTGCCCTGTTGATTTCCCTTTGGCCCGGTCTTGCGGTGGCGCAGGGCGCACTGGATCACTCCATATCGCCCGCGTTGGCCGAGGCGCGGCAGGCCTGGCTGGACGGGCGGTACGACGGCATCTGGGAGGTCGTTCGGACCGAGGCGGAAGCAGGCAGCCCGGTCGCGCAGAATATCCTTGCCGCGGGACTGACCGAAAAGGATGGCGGGCAGGGGATTGCTTATGACCCGGCCGAGGCGCTTGAATGGTATCAACGCGCCGCCGATCAGGGCTTTGCCCGGGCCCATTTCAACATGGCGCTGTTCTGGCAGGCCGATCACGACGGGTTCGGCATCGATTATGCCAAGGCAAAGACCCGGGCCGAAGAGGCCATCGCGCTGGATTATCCGCAGGGCTGGAACATCCTTGGCGACATGTATTTCCACGGGCGCGGCATCGACGAGGACAAGGCGCAGGCGCTGGCCATGTACCGCAAGGGCGCGGACGCAGGCACGTTCAACGGTCTGCGCGAAGTGGGATACGCCTATTACCACGGCAACGGGGTCGCGCAGGACGTGGATCTGTCGCGGCTTTACCTGGAACGCGCCATCGCGGCGGGGGACAAGAAATCGATCCCCGATCTGGCCTGGCTTTACGAAGGCAACGAGGGCATCGAGCAGGACCTGCTGAAGTCCTACCTGCTGTATCGGATGGGGGTCGAAAGGGGCGTCGCCAAGGCGGCCTTTGAACTCGGGCTGTTCGTGGCTTGGGAAGACTATGCAGGCTTTTGGCACGATCCGGTTCAGGGCTATGGATATTGCCTTGTCGGACTGGATTGGGGGTACGAGACATCGGATGGCGACGCGGCGGAGCAATGTGAGGACCTGGCTGACGGCTTTGACGAGGCGCAGCGGACGGCGGCGCAGTCCTTCGCGGACAGCGTGATATCGAGGTAGCGGGACAACCGGGTGGCGGGCAACTGCGCCTATTGGAGAGCAGAGCGGAAAAACCTCCGGGTCTGAAACCGCCCGTCTGGCGGGCGAAACTTGGAAACAATGGTTCGTGAGTGGTGACTTTGTTTCTAATCTGATAGGTTAGCGTTGCAAAAAACGGTCCAATTCCAAAGCGCAGAGACCGTAACCTATACGAATGATCTGCGTTCGAAGGGAGGTTTTGCATGGCTGACCGAATGACCGTCCCGTCAGAGGCCTCGGTCGCGGATTTTCTTGCGCAAGTAGAACCTGTGCGGCGGCGCGAAGACGCGCAGGTGTTGGACCGGCTGTTCCGCGATGTGACCGGCTGGCAGCCCGTTCTGTGGGGCAGTTCCATCGTCGGATATGGACGCTATGCCTATACCTACGCCAGCGGGCATTCGGGGCAGAGTCTTGCGACCGGCTTTGCCCCGCGCAAGGCCAACATGGTGATCTACATCATGCCCGGATACGCGGATTTCGGCGATGTGCTGGCGCGGTTGGGGCCGCACAAACTAGGCAAATCCTGCCTCTACCTTGGCGCGTTGTCCAAAGTGAACCTTGATGTGGTCGCAGAGTTGATCCGGGCGGGGCTGGACGATCTGGCAACGCGCTGGCCGATCGAACCGAGCTGATCCCGGGCGGTTTGCGCAGGGGCACAAGTGAAACGGGACGCGCCCAATGGCACGTCCCGCTGATTGTTCAGAGCGCTTCGTTGTCGGATCCGGGGGCAATGGCCTGCGGGATATCTTCGCCGCGCTTCTTGGCTTCGAGCGCCTTTTCCACGTGGTCGGTCAGAAAGTTTCGCGCCCGCCGTTCGGCCAGCCGGATGCGGACGGCGGCGCGAAAGATCTCCTCGGACGAGGGCGAAGACGCGCCCAGCACGTTGGCGACCTGCTCGGCCAGGTTTTCATCCCCCAGCGCATCCATGGCCTTGATGGTGTCGCGTGCAAGCTTGTCGGCCAGATCCTCGACGACGGACATGACGGATCTCCCTCAGCGCGTGTTTTCGGTCAGGCGACGTTTGACGTAGCTGGTGACGGTGTCCATCAGGGTTTCCATGTGCGGCTCTTCGAAGAAGTGCCCGGATCCTTCCACCTCATCATGGGTGATCTGGATGCCCTTCTGCTCATGCAGTTTGGACACCAGCGCGCGGGTATCCGCCGGCGGGGCAACACGGTCATTGGTGCCGTTGATGATCAACCCCGAAGAGGGGCAGGGCGCGAGGAACGAGAAGTCATACATATTCGCCGGGGGCGAGACCGAGACGAAGCCGGTGATTTCCGGACGCCGCATCAGCAATTGCATCCCGATCCATGCGCCAAAAGAAAAGCCTGCGACCCAGCAGTGCTTGGAATTCTGGTTCATCGACTGAAGGTAATCCAGCGCAGACGCCGCGTCGCTGAGTTCGCCCACACCCTGATCGTATTCGCCCTGAGAGCGTCCGACGCCCCGGAAATTGAACCGCAACACGGTGAAACCCATGTTGAAAAAGGCGTAATGGAGGTTGTAGACCACCTTGTTGTTCATGGTGCCGCCGAACTGCGGATGCGGATGCAGCACGATCGCGATCGGCGCGTCGCGGTCTTTCTGCGGGTGGTAACGGCCTTCGAGGCGGCCTTCGGGTCCGGGAAAGATGACCTCGGGCATGGGGTGGGGCTGCTCCTTATAAGCGGTCTGGTCGGCGGCCCATCGGGGCGCCTGCAATTTCTTGACCAAAACACGCAACTACTTTAGAACTCTTCTAAACAGGTGCGGACGTGGTCCGGGCTGGAAAGCAGATAGGCAATTGAGCCGACAAGGTCAATTGCCGCCGCATACGAGGGCGTGGGGCCGTGAAACTTAGCACCAAGGGACGTTACGCCATGGTGGCGCTGGCGGATATCACCCTGCAGGGGGATGGAACGCTTGTGACCCTTGGCGATATTTCGAAACGGCAAGACGTCTCCTTGCCCTATCTGGAACAGCTGTTTGTCAAGCTGCGGCGGGCGGGGCTGGTGGAATCGGTGCGGGGTCCGGGGGGCGGGTATCGCCTGTCGCGCGCCCCTTCCGAGATCCGGGTGGTCGAGATTCTGGCGGCGGTGGATGAGACGGTGGACGCGATGCACGTTGGCGCGGGCGCCTCTGGCGGGTTGTCGGGCAGCCGCGCGCAATCGCTGACCAACCGGTTGTGGCAGAGCCTGTCGGCGCATGTCTACGTTTTCCTGCACCAGACCCGGCTGTCGGATGTGGTGGACAATTCGCTGGCCCCCTGTCCGGCGGTGCCGACGATCTTTGCCGTGGTCGATGATGACAAGGCGTGATCCGGCGGCGCGCCTGCGGCGCACAGGTTTGAGCGCTGTGCTGGACGCACAGCGCGGATTGGGGCGCTGCCCGTCGCCATTGTTCCTCGAACCAATGGCGCAACAACGGCGACCCCGAGGTATTTGGAAACCACAGAAACAGGTCCGGGGATGAGCGGGCGCGTCTATTTGGATCACAACGCCACCACACCGCTGCGGCCCGAGGCGCGGGCGGCGATGCTGGCCGCGATGGATGTGGCGGGCAACCCGTCATCCGTGCATGCCGAGGGGCGCGTGGCCAAGGGCGTGGTCGAAGCGGCGCGGGCGCAAGTGGCGGCGTTGGTGGGGTGTTTGCCAACGCAGGTGGTGTTCACCGGCTCGGCGACCGAGGCGGCGGCGCTGGCTGTTGCCCAAGCCGAGCGGCATGGAGGTGTCTTTGCCGCCCTGCCCACGGAACACGATTGTCTTCAGGTCTGGAGCGCGTTTGATCTGCCGGCCCTGCAGCGGGCTGATGGCACGGCGGGTGCGGTCGAGGCGCTTGAGCGCGGCGGCATCGGGTTGCTGGCGGTTTCGGCGGCCAACAGCGAAACCGGCGTGATGATGCCGGACCGGGCGGTGGTGCCGTCTGTCGCGGCAGCCGAGGGGCATATGGGATGTGCCGTGGTCTGCGATGTCACGCAGATGGCGGGCAAGGTGCCGGTGCGTTATGACGGGGGGCGCAAACCGGCCTACGTGATCCTGTCCGCGCACAAGATCGGCGGGCCGAAGGGCGTTGGCGCCCTGATCAACTTTACCCGCGACGATCCCGCGCCGATCCTGCGCGGGGGCGGGCAGGAGATGGGGCGCCGCTCGGGAACCGAAAACGTGATCGGTATCGCCGGTTTCGGTGCCGCGGCCGAGGCGGCACAGCGTGACGTCGAGGCAGGTGCATGGGCCCGTGTCGAAAAACTTAGAAACATTCTAGAAGAATCTCTTGAGGCTGCCTCCGGCATGACTATTTTTGTCGGGAAAGACTCGCAGCGGCTGCCCAACACCAGCTGTTTCGCGACCCCGGGCTGGAAAGGTGAGACGCAGGTCATGCAGATGGACCTTGCGGGTTTTGCCGTCAGCGCGGGATCGGCCTGTTCGAGCGGCAAGGTGCGGCGCAGCCGCGTGCTCGAAGCGATGGGATATGACGAAGAGACCTCGGCCAGCGCCATCCGCGTCAGTCTTGGTCTGGACACAACCGAAGAAGATGTGCAGCGCTTTTGCGCCGCATGGATACAGAAATACGAGCGGCACCGCGCGAGGGCCGCATGATGAGAGAGGAACCCCCGATGGCGGCTTTCGATGAAGTGACGGTCAAGGAAGGTGTGGATCAGGAGACGGTGGATGCCGTCAAATCCGCCGGCACCTACAAATACGGCTGGGAAACGGACATCGAGATGGAATACGCCCCCAAGGGGCTGACGCCGGACATCGTGCGTCTGATCTCGGAAAAGAACGAAGAGCCGGAGTGGATGACGGAGTGGCGTCTGCAGGCCTATGAGCGTTGGCTGCAGAAGAAAGAGCCGACATGGGCGATGGTCGATTACCCCGAGATCGATTTTCAGGAGCAGTATTATTACGCCCGGCCCAAGAGCATGGCGGAAAAGCCCAAGTCGCTGGATGATGTCGATCCCAAGCTCTTGGAAACCTATCAAAAGCTGGGCATCCCGCTGAAAGAACAGATGATCCTTGCCGGGGTCGAAGGGGCGGAGAACGCACCTGCGGAGGGCCGCAAGGTGGCCGTGGATGCGGTGTTCGACTCCGTTTCTGTCGGGACGACCTTTCAGGCGGAGTTGAAGAAGGCAGGGGTGATCTTCTGCTCGATCTCCGAGGCGATCCGCGAGCATCCCGAACTGGTGAAGAAATACCTCGGCTCGGTCGTGCCGGTGTCCGACAATTTCTATGCCACGCTGAACAGCGCCGTCTTCTCCGATGGTTCGTTTGTCTACGTGCCGCCGGGCGTGCGCTGCCCGATGGAGCTGTCGACCTATTTCCGCATCAACGCGGAGAACACGGGCCAGTTCGAACGCACGCTGATCATTGCCGACAAGGGCAGCTATGTCAGCTACCTCGAAGGCTGCACCGCACCGCAGCGCGACGTGGCACAGCTGCACGCCGCGGTGGTGGAAATCATCATCGAGGAAGACGCCGAGGTGAAATACTCCACCGTTCAGAACTGGTACCCCGGGGATGAGAACGGCAAGGGCGGGATCTACAACTTCGTGACCAAGCGCGCCGATTGCCGGGGCGACCGGGCCAAGGTGATGTGGACGCAGGTGGAAACCGGGTCTGCGGTGACGTGGAAATACCCGTCCTGCATCCTGCGCGGCAACGAAAGCCAAGGCGAGTTTTATTCCATCGCCATCGCCAACAATCACCAGCAGGCCGATACCGGCACCAAGATGATCCATCTGGGCCGCGATACGAAATCGCGCATCGTGTCCAAGGGGATCAGCGCAGGCGTGGCGCAGAACACCTATCGCGGGCTTGTTTCGATGCACCCCAAGGCAAAGAACAGCCGCAACTATACCCAGTGTGACTCTCTGTTGATCGGGGACAAATGCGGGGCGCATACGGTTCCCTACATCGAGGTCAAGAACAACAGCAGCCGCTGTGAGCATGAGGCGACCACCTCGAAGGTGGACGACGATCAGCTGTTCTACTGCCGTCAGCGCGGCATGGACGAGGAAGAGGCCGTGGCACTGGTGGTCAACGGGTTCTGCCGCGACGTGCTGCAGGCGCTGCCGATGGAGTTTGCCATGGAAGCACAACAGCTTGTGGCGATCTCTCTTGAAGGCTCTGTCGGCTAATGCGTGGCTGGGGCGCCAAGGTTGTTCTGGCCGTCATGGTCCTGTCTTTGGCCGTGACCGGTGTCGGGTGGAACGAACCCGCGTTGGCCTCTGGCCCCGACCTCTATCCAATCCCGATCCCGGGATTGGATGTCTTTGCGGTCATGGATCTGATCGATTGCTTCAGCCCCTTCGGCCAGCCTCACATGGCTTGTTTCTGGTAACGCGACACTGACTGCGGAAAGGGCGATCTGGACTGTAATGGCGCGGGCACCCCTCATATCGGTAACACTGACCGGCGCGTTTTGCTGCGGGTTCACGGTGATCGTGGGCTGGCTGACAGTCGCTCTGGCGATGTGGCGTCTTGTGGCGCTGTCTCTCGTGTCCGGGTTATTGGGAAGTCTTTTTTGCGCACTGGATACAAACCGGACAAAAAGGCCGCAGGGGCAATCATGATGGTCTTCCGCAGCGAAAAGAAATGTGGCGCTCGCGACGTCGACGGTTTCGACCAATGGTCGACGGGCTCTGCCGTGGGTCTGGATTGAACGCATGCATCAGCATCAGAAAAAGTCCCGGTTCTCGCCAAATTTCAGACGCTATTCAGCGTCAAATCTGCTCTTGGTAACTTTTCAAGAATGGGTGTTTGGAGATGCGGCAGGCACATGCATCTTTTCACGAACGTCTGGCACGGACGCAAAGGGTAAGCGGAACCGTTGGCGAAGAGGTGGTCGCCTATGCGCAGACCGTCGATCAAAGGGCTGCCGAACTCCGGCGCAAGGACCTCAGGCACGACACGTTGAAAGAGGTGATCGGCTGGCCGGTGTCTGCCGGAATTGGCATGATCGCAGGCTATCTTTCACTGGTGATCGTTTTTGTCATTCTGCCAGAATTGGGCGCGCACAACTCTCTGACCACAAACACGCCAATCCTGAATCCGAACTTTGCCGCACTGCTGTTTTCGGAGGCGACCATCGTCTTTGGACTTGCTCCGGCGCTTGCCGTTATCGGGGTGGCGGTCGCCCGATTGTCGCGGTTCAAGTTCTTTCTTTGCGCGGCGATCTTCAGCCGGTTCGCCGTGGCGACTTCGGTCTTGCTGGTGGATCTGTGCAACCAGACGGTTTTGGTCACGCCGCCGGGTTGGCTTGTGCTGGCGACCGAACTGACGCTTTTCTGAACGGCTGCGCGCCGGGTAATCCGACTTCTATCACTCACATGCGACGGGCGATCCTTCCTGGACCGACCCGTCTTCACACGTTTTCTGCGAGGTAAAAAATGCTGGAAATCAAGAACCTGCACGTCAAACTTGAAGAAGAGGACAAGCAGATCCTCAAGGGCGTCAACCTGACCGTCGAGGCGGGCAAAGTTCATGCGATCATGGGGCCGAACGGATCGGGCAAGTCGACCCTGTCCTATGTCCTGTCGGGCCGTGACGGCTATGAGGTGACCGATGGCTCGGCTGAATTGCTGGGTGAGGACCTGCTGGACATGGAAGTCGAAGAGCGCGCCGCGGCGGGCCTTTTCCTTGCTTTCCAATATCCGGTCGAGATCCCCGGTGTCGGTAACATGACCTTCCTGCGGACCGCCGTGAACGCGCAGCGCAAGGCGCGTGGCGAAGAGGAAATGTCCTCTGCCGACTTCCTCAAGCTGATCCGCCAGAAGGCGAAGGAATTGAAAATCGACGCCGAGATGCTGAAGCGTCCGGTCAACGTCGGCTTCTCCGGCGGTGAGAAAAAGCGCAACGAGATCCTGCAGATGGCGATGCTGGAACCGAAGATGTGCATCCTTGACGAGACCGACTCCGGCCTTGACGTGGACGCGATGAAGCTGGTTGCCGATGGGGTGAACGCGCTGCGCGACGAAGGACGCGGTTTCCTTGTCATCACCCACTACCAGCGTCTGCTGGACCACATCAAACCCGACGTCGTGCACATCATGGCGGATGGCCGCATCATCAAGACCGGCGGGCCGGAACTGGCGCTTGAGGTCGAAACGAACGGGTATGCGGACATTCTTGCGGAGGTGGCGTAATGGGTTTGCCGCAGACCAAACAGGATGCCACAGAGGCGCGGCTCTCCGCGCTGACATTGCCCGAAGGCGGCTGGGCCGAACCCGCGCGCCGTGACGCACTGGCGCGCGTGCGGTCCATGGGCCTGCCGTCGGCGCGGGATGAGTATTGGAAATACACCCGTCCCGATACCCTGGTCAGCGCCGAGGCGCCCACAGCTGCCAAGCTGGAAGCGAATGACGAACCGCCGCTGTTCGCCACCCGCGAACGCCTGAAGGTCGTCTTTGTCGACGGCGTCTTTTCGGCGGAAGAGTCGGACGATCTGTCCCTTGAGGGTGTCACGATCGACCGGCTGGCCGAGGTGAAAGATATTCATTGGGCCAAGGACTTGTACGGCGTTCTTGAGGCGAAGGGGCAGGATCCGGTGTCGCGTCCTCTGGCCGCGTTGAACACGGCCTTTGCCACCGACGGCCTGCTGATCCACGTGACCGGAAAGCCGTCTAAGGCGATCAACGTGATCTACCGGCACGAGGCTGACACCTCGGACGCGGTGCTGCACCACGTTGTCAAGGTGGACGCCGGGGCGGAGGTGACGATCCTCGAAAACGGTCCTGCCGCTGCGCGCTTCAACAAGTGCATTGAGGTGGACATCGCCGACGGCGGTGCGCTGCACCATGTGCGCGCGCAGGGCCGTGACCATGAACGCCGCGCCGCGACCCATGTCTTTGCCCGGCTGGGCACGGAAAGCACGTTCAAGAGCTTTACCCTGACAGTGAACGGTGTGCTGACCCGCAATGAGGTGGTGATCGAATTCACCGGCGACGATGCCGTGGCGCATGTGGCCGGGGCCTGCATGGGGGACGGCGCGTTTCATCACGATGACACGGTGTTCGTGACCCACGACGCGGTGAATTGCGAGAGCCGTCAGGTCTTCAAGAAAGTTCTTCGCAACGGTGCGACGGGCGTCTTCCAGGGCAAGATCCTTGTTAAGGCAGGCGCGCAGAAAACCGATGGCTACCAGATCAGCCAGTCGCTGCTTCTGGACGAGGACAGCCAGTTCCTCGCCAAGCCGGAACTGGAGATCTACGCCGATGACGTCGCCTGTTCGCATGGGTCCACCAGTGGCGGCATCGACGAGGACAGCCTGTTCTACCTGCGCGCGCGCGGTGTCCCGCGTGGTGCGGCCGAGGACATGATGACCATCGCCTTCATCGCCGAAGCCGTGCAGGAAATCGAGGACGAGAGCCTGCAAGAGGACCTTGTTGCGCGGGTCGAAGGCTGGCTGGCGCGGCGGCGCGGCTGAGCGGTGCCTGTCACACGTGATATCGCCGCCAGCTATCGGCGGCCCGGGCAGGTCTTGCGCGCGCATCTTGCGCGCGAGACCAGCGAACCCCGGGCGCTGGCCTGGTTGATGGGGGCTTGTGGTGTCATGTTCGTGGCACAATGGCCGCGGCTGGCCCGTGAGGCGCATCTGCAGGGAACCGACCTGCAACCCGCCATGGGCGGGGCGCTTTTGGCGACGCTGATCTTTCTGCCGCTTATCTTTTATGTCATTGCCGGGCTCAGCCAGTTGGCGGTCCGTGCGACCGGCAACCGGATCAGCGGATATGGCGCGCGAGTGGCGCTGTTCTGGGCGCTGTTGGCGGCATCGCCGCTGGCGTTGCTCTACGGATTGGTGGCGGGGTTCATCGGGCCGGGCGGGGCGCTGACTGTGGTCGGGCTGGTCTGGCTGGTGGTTGTGCTCTGGATCTGGAGCACGGGACTGCGCATGGCGCATCGCGAGGCGAAAGAGGAACTGGCGTGACCATCGATGGATACCTGAAGCTTGCGCTGCAAAGCGTGACGAACCCGCGCGAGGTTGCGGCGCTGCTGTTGTCGATCCGGCCCAACCGCGAGGCATTGTTGACCGCCTTTGGTCTGGTCGTCGTTGTGAATACACTGGTCTTTTCCAGCTCTGTCCTTTTGGCGCCGGGTACGGTTCCGGCGTTTCTGGCCAGCCCGATGGTCTTTCTGGCCATGCAGGCGGTTGTGCTGGCGGGGTCGATCCTCGGCTTTACCGGGGTGGGGCGGATCATGGGCGGACGCGGGCGTCTCGAAGAGGTCGCGCTGCTGATGATCTGGATGCAGGGCCTGCGGGTGCTGGTACAGATCGCACTTCTGATCCTGACACCACTGTCGCCCGGGCTTGCCGGGCTGGCGACGATGGCAGCCACGGCCTTGGGCGTCTGGATCCTGATCAACTTCCTGAACGAAGTGCATGAGTTGGGCAGCCTGATAAAGGCGGTTGCCGTGATGATACTGGGGGTTCTGGCGATGGCCTTTGCCCTGTCGTTGCTCCTTGCGTTTGCAGGGGTCACGCCCGAAGGGATGACAGACTATGTATGACGTGGAACAGATCCGGGCCGATTTCCCGATCCTTTCGCGAGAGGTGAACGGCAAGCCGCTGGTCTATCTCGACAACGGTGCCAGCGCGCAGAAACCGCAGGTGGTGATCGATGCGGTGACGCGCGGCTATGCCGAGGAATATGCCAACGTCCATCGCGGGCTGCATTACCTGTCGAACCTCGCCACCGAGAAGTACGAGGGCGTGCGAGAGATCATCGCGCGGTTCCTTGGTGTCAAGGATGCGGAGGAAATCGTCTATACCACCGGCACGACCATGGGCATCAACCTTGTCGCCTATGGCTGGGCCATGCCCAATCTCGAACCAGGAGACGAGATCGTGCTGTCGGTGATGGAGCATCACGCCAATATTGTGCCCTGGCATTTCCTGCGCGAACGGCAGGGCGTAACGATCAAATGGGTCGATGTGGACGCGACCGGCTACCTTGATCCGCAAAAGGTGGTCGACGCAATCGGCCCGAAGACGAAACTGGTGGCCGTCACGCAGGTGTCCAACGTTTTGGGCACGGTGGTGGACGTCAAGACGATCTGCGACGGGGCAAAGGCCAAGGGGGTTCCGGTGCTGGTCGACGGCTCTCAGGCAGCGGTGCATATGCCGGTGTCCGTGGACGATCTGGGCTGCGATTTCTACGCCATCACCGGGCACAAGCTGTACGGGCCTTCGGCCTCGGGCGCGATCTGGATCCGCAAGGACCGGATGAAGGAAATGCGTCCCTTCATGGGCGGCGGCGATATGATCCGCGAGGTCCACAAGGATGAGATCACCTGGAACGACCCGCCGATGAAATTCGAGGCCGGCACGCCGGGCATCGTCCAGCAGATCGGGCTGGGCGTCGCGCTGGAGTACATGATGAACCTCGGGATGGAGAAAATCGCCGCCCACGAGGCGCGTCTGCGCGATTACGCGGTATCGAAACTGGGCGGGCTGAATTGGCTGTCGCTGCAGGGTACGACGCCGAACAAGGCGGCGATCTTTTCCTTCACGATGGAGGGGGCAGGGCATGCGCATGACATCTCGACCATCCTCGACAAGAAGGGTGTCGCGGTTCGGGCCGGGCATCACTGTGCGGGGCCGCTGATGGATTACCTTGGCGTTACCGCCACCTGCCGCGCATCGTTGGGCCTGTATAACACCGAGGCCGAGATCGACAAACTGGTCGAGGCGCTGGAACTGGCGCACGACCTGTTCGGCTGAGGTCGGGTCTGCCTCAGCCGCGCGCGCCAACCAGCCGGTCGATGGGCGCGTAATCGTCGGTCAGGATCAGGCCGCGCGCTGCGATCTGGTCGACGAACGCCGGGGCCAGCGCGGCGAAACGCGTCCTGTCGGGGGAGGGCACGACAAAGCTGTCAGCCTCACTGGGGGCGGCGCCCGCCGCAATGACCATGACCACCCGTTCGCCGGGGTCTGGGCGGCGCGCCTCGGTCCAGAGTTCGACCTCCGGGAACACCTCGCGCAGGGTGGCGATCAGGCTGCCCACGGCTTCCAGCCGGTCGGCATAGTCGATCACGTTCATCAGGTAGCTGCCACCGGGCGTCAGGCGGCTGTGCACCAGTTCAAAAAATTCCCGCGTGACCAGATGCTGCGGCACGGCCGTATCGGTAAAGGCGTCGCCGATGATGACGTCGTACCGGGTGGAATCGTTGCGCAGCGCCATGCGGGCATCCTGGTGCAGGATGGTGGCGCCGGCCGGATCGAACCAGAAGGCGTCGGCGGCCAGTCGGGTCACATCCGGGTCGATCTCGGCCACTGTGATCCGGGTCAGGCCACGGTCGGCAAAGGCGCGAGGCAGGGCGTAATTGCCGCCGCCGATATGAAAACTAGAGAATGCAGGCTCTGGCGCACGCAACCGCGCCAGCGCGTCCAGCATGGCGGCGTGATCGGTGAACATGACCTGCGGCAGGTCCCGCGCCGAAATGCCGTGCACGAGGTGGTCAAGGATCAGCGCCTTTGCCGGACGCTTGGGATCGGCGGAGACGTCCGAGACCGTGAGGCAGAAATAGCGGCTTTCGACAGAGCAGGGATTGGGCGCCATCAGGCTGGCGGCGCTGACGATGGCCGTGGTGAATGCGGCGACCATGGCCAGCGGGCCTAGGCTGCGCGCCAGCCCCATGCAGAGCAGCGCACCAAGTCCGTAGACGCCGGTGACCACGGCCAACGTCGCGCTGCTGCCCAGCCACGAAATGAACAGGAAGCCTGCCAGCAGGGTCCCGGCAATCGCGCCGACGGCCCCCGCCGCGAACATGGCCCCCAGCGCGCGGCCCTGCGCCGCGCCGATGGCCAGCGCCGCCCGGGTCAGGACCGGCGCCGGAGCGCCGGCAAAGAACGACGGCAGGAAAAACGCGGCCAGCGTCAGACCGGCGATTCCCCAAACCGGGCCGGGTGCCGCGTCAAGGATCGGCCCGGCCGTCAGGCGCAATGCCTGCGCGGCCAGGGCGGTTGTCAGGGCGGCCCCGAACAGCGCCCAGCCGGTGTCGGTCAACGATTTTTTTAGCGGACGCCCGGCCAGAACTCCGCCCCACCAGTGACCGACGGAAAACCCGGCCAGAACCACCGCGATCACCGATGTCCACGTGTAAAGCGACATGCCGACATAGGGTGCCAGCATGCGTCCGGCGACGATCTCGACCACCAGCGAGGCGGCGGACACCATCGCCTGAAGAAAAACCAAGACCCAGAGAGACGTGCGCATGATGTCGGGCAGCCTTTGCGACGATCCCAACAGATTGCCGGGGCCGGTGAGATTGGCAAGCGGAAAAGGCCTATTGCGAGGCCGTGCGCTTTGTCCTAAGACGCGGGGCAGGCACCCGTAGCTCAGCTGGATAGAGCGCTGCCCTCCGAAGGCAGAGGCCAGAGGTTCGAATCCTCTCGGGTGCGCCATAATCCATTGCCTCGACGATAGCACATTCTCCTGCTGGTGACGTTTGGGGTCCCGCCACTCGACGACAGACCCGACCAGGAGATGATAACCGTATGACTAAGGGGCGGCGACCTCTGTCGAAGTGAGCGTCCGAGCGGACCGTTGTCGATCCGGGCAAGGGGATCGATGATTAGCTGGTGAAACTGTCATGTTTCCGCGCAGCTCCGGGTTTTCGTTTGTAAGGTGGTGTGAAGTTCGAAAGTCCAGGGGGGGGGGGGCGGGGCTGGTCTTCCCCCACTGAAGTGGTCCTCCGCTATGTTTAGGAAAACGGAGGAAATACATGGCCAACAGGCGCCCCAAGCCCGAAGAGATTGTCACGAAGTTACGGCAGGTTGAGGTTCTAACGGGGCAAGGTATGCCGGGTCTGGATGCGATCCGGCAGATCGGTGTGACTGAACAAACGTATTACCGTTGGAAGAAGAAGTACGGCGGGATTGGCACGGATCAATTGAAGGAGCTGAAGCGTCTACAGAAAGAGAATGAGCGACTGCGCAAGGCTGTTTCTGACCTGACGCTGGACAAGCTGATCCTGGCGGAAGCTGCAAAGGGAAACTTCTGAGCCCCGCTCGCCGCCGCGCTTGCATTGATCGTGTTCGCGCTGAGTTGAAGGTCTCAGAGCGCCGGGCCTGTCGTGTTCTGAAACAGCACCGATCCACGCAACGCAAAGTGCCGGTTGGACGTCCTGACGAAGACCTG
The DNA here is from genome assembly GCF_052266595.1 of Antarctobacter jejuensis. Lineage (NCBI taxonomy): Bacteria > Pseudomonadati > Pseudomonadota > Alphaproteobacteria > Rhodobacterales > Roseobacteraceae > Antarctobacter > Antarctobacter jejuensis. The sequence goes on from NZ_JBQQXJ010000013.1 coordinate 125,200, forward strand.
TTGGTG
>NZ_JBQQXJ010000014.1:0-123077 GCF_052266595.1 Antarctobacter jejuensis
GCGCACGCAGGTCCATCATGGGTTTGGTCATCGGGTAAAGGCCTTGGTTCAGGTTGGTTTTCGCAAACCGACACTAACGGGAAACCCGATGACCACCGAAAGCTACACCACCAGACGGGACGTCACCGCATGTGCTGTCGGGCAAATCATCGCCCAGACGTCGTTCGGTCCGCTGGCGTCTTCCCGTTCCTCTCGCAGCTTGGCTTTCACGCGCCGCTTCGGGTGCTTGTTCCGCAGTTGCAGACCCAACTCATTGTAAATCCTGCGCGTCTTCTTGATGTTGATGCTCCAGCCTTCTCGCCGCAGCAGAACATGGACGCGCCGGTAGCCATACCGAACACGCGTCTCGCAGATCTCCCTGATCCGCATCTCCGCAGCAGCCTGATCCGTGCGTCGGGACTTGTAATGGTAGCTGGACGTGTCGAAACGGATGGCCCCACAAGCCCTCCTGATCGACACCCCCCAGTCGACGCACATCCCGGTAACGAGTTCGCGCAAACGGCCAGGCTTCAGAGCTTTCGCCGGATCACGTCCGTTCGCGGGTTCTCTCGACCCGATGGCGTTCACCCGCTCACCATTTCGCGGTCAAGCGTCAGGTCAGCAACGATCTTCTTTAGCCGGTCGTTCTCATCTTCGAGCGCTTTTAACCGGCGCATTTCGTCGGGCAGCGGTCCACCGTACTTTTTCTTCCAGTGGAAATAGGTCGCTTGGCTGATCCCGCCCTTTCGACAGATCTCAACGACCGGCGTGCCTTGCTCGCCCTGCTTCAGGATGAAGGCCTTCTGAGCCTCCGTGAACCTCGATGCTTTCATGCGTTTCCGCTCCTCTCCCAGCCAGGAAAGATTAGCCGAAAACTCCAGCTTCAGATGATCCAGATTTCAGGGGGGGCAGAGAAGCTTCCTTCGATGGCGGTGAGCTTTCCGCCTTGATTTACTTGGGCCAGTTCGAAACGGTGCGGCGACGGCGTGGATTGGCCGGGGCCCTCTGGGGAGGTGTCCGGGCATACGGCGCAACCTATCCGGGACAATGCAAAAGCAAGCGAGGGACACATGACCGACTGGACAGACAGGGCCCGCACGGCGGTTGAATTCGCGCGGGAAGCGGGCGCTCTCGCGCGCAGTTATTTCGAGGATCGCAGCAGCTTGCACGTCGACCGGAAGGGCGCGCAGGACTGGGTCAGCGATGCGGATCGCAATGTCGAACTCAGGATCAGGGAGCGTCTGGCCGGTGCCTGGCCCGATGACGGGATTTTTGGCGAAGAGCATGATCCGAAACCGGGAAGCAGCGGCTTTGACTGGGTGATCGACCCGATCGACGGGACGACGAATTTCGTCAATGGCATTCCTGCTTGGACCATCGTGATCGCGGGGGTCGCCGATGATCAGACCCAAATCGGCGTGATCCACGATCCGAACGTGGATGAAACCTATGTCGCCGTCCGGGGGCAGGGGGGCACGCTGAACGACAAACCGATACAAGTTGCCACAGGGCAGTCCATTCAGGACGGCACGGTGGCCGTCGGCTATTCCAACCGCGTGGCTTCGCGCAACGTGGTGCCGGTGGTGGAGGCGCTGATCGACCGGGGTGCCATGTTCCATCGCAACGCCAGCGGGGCCTTGTCGCTGGCCTATGTCTCGGCCGGGCGGCTGCTGGGCTACATGGAGGAGCACATGAACGCCTGGGACTGCCTTGCCGGTCAGTTGTTGATCGAAGAGGCTGGCGGCCGGGTCGAACGGCAGAACGCGAGCGAGATGATCCGCAACGGCGGTCGCGTTGTCGTCGGAACGCCCGATGTGTTCGACACGCTGGTGTCCATTGCCGACGAGGCTTGGTCCGGCTGAGCGGCTATTCTTCGGGCAACAGCACCGGTCCCTTCTGGGCAAAGGCCATGCGGACTTGTGTGCCGGGTTCCAGCGGGGTGTCGACGTCGTCCTGCACCGCAAAGACCTGCCCGAACTCACCTGTAAGGGTGTATTCCATCCGGACCCCCACATAGGTCGCCTTGGCGACGGTCGCGGGAATGCCCGCGTCGTCGCCGATCAACAGCCGTGATGGCCGCACGGCGATGGTGGCCGGGCCGGGCGGCAGGCCGCGGGCGGGCAGCCTGTGTTGATAGCCTTCGATCTCTATCGTGGCCATGTCGTCGGCGACCGTGACGATCTGGCACTTGAGCAGGTTGGCCTCGCCGATGAAATCGGCAACGAAGCGGTCGTTTGGCGCATCGTACAATTGGCGCGGTGTGCCGATCTGGGCGATGGCGGCGTTGCGCATGACGACGATTTCATCCGAGACGGCCAGCGCCTCTTCCTGATCGTGGGTTACGTAGACGACGGTCAGGCCAAGGTCCTGCTGGATCGCGCGGATGTCTTCGCGCACCTGTCGCCGCAATTTGGCGTCGAGGTTGGACAGAGGTTCGTCGAACAGCAGCACCTGCGGTTCCAGCACCAGAGCACGGGCCACGGCGACGCGCTGCTGTTGGCCCCCGGACAGCTCAGACGGCAGGCGGGCGTCGAACCCCTTCAGACCGACAAGGTCCAACCCGGTGAGGGCGCGTTGGCGGGCTTCGGCCTTGGCAAAGCCGGAAAAGGTCAGCCCGTACATGACGTTTTCCAGAACGCTCATGTGCGGAAACAGGGCGTAAGACTGGAAGACCATCGAAACGTCGCGGTCGGTGGCGGGCAGTTTGGTCACGTCGCGGTCGCCAATCAGGATACGGCCCGAACTGGCCATTTCCAGCCCGGCGATCATGCGCAGCGTCGTCGTCTTGCCGCAACCAGATGGGCCAAGCAGCGTAACAAGTTTGCCCGCATCCACCTGCAGATCGATGGAGTCGACGGCGATGACATCCTTGCCAAAGATCTTGGACACGCCTTCGAACCGGACGGGGGCGGCTTTGGAAGCGATGGTGACACTCATGTGCGGGGCTCCGTTGCGTGCTGCGTGCGTCGGCCGATCCGGACCCGGCCCACAAGAAGTTGCAAAAGGCCAACCGCCGCCAGCATCACGAAGATCAGCGTCGTCGAATAGGCGATGGCTAGGCCGTAGTCGTTGTTTTCGACCCGGCCGATGATGTAGCTGGTGGCCATGTCGTATTCCGCCGAGACAAGGAAGATGACGGCGGAAATCGCCGTCATTGCGCGCACGAAACTGTAGACCAGCGCGGCAAGGATGGCCGGGCGCAGCAGCGGCAGGATGATCCGCCGGAAGGTCTGCCACGAGTTCGCGCCCAGCGTTAGCGAGGATTCGTCAAGACTGCGGTCGAGTTGCGACATGCTGGCGATTCCGGCGCGGACGCCCACCGGCATGTTGCGAAAGATGAAGCTGATCACAAGGATGATCCCGGTGCCGGTGATCTCTATCGGTGGCACGTTGAAGGCAAGGATATAGCTGACGCCGATCACCGTTCCGGGGATGGCAAAACTCAGCATCGTTCCGAATTCAAAGGCGTTCTTGCCCGCAAAGCTTTGCCGTGTCAGCAGGTAGGCCGTCACAAGCCCCACCGCAGCGGTCAGCGGGGCGGCGATGGCGGCGATGTAGATCGTCGTCCAGAAGCTGTCCCAGGCCGCGCCGGTCCAGCGGATGCCTGCATCCTCGAAACGGACCGAAAAGGCGGTGACGTAGTGCTTGAGCGTCAGCGAGTTGTTGACGCCCCAGAGCTCGACCACGCTGCCGTAGAGGATCATGGCGTAGACGATGATGGTGAACAGGGCCCAGCCAAGGGCAATGGTCAGCACGGGCAGCGAAAGCCCCACGGGCATCAGCGGATGCACGCCCGCGTCGCCCTTGCCGGTGACAGTGGTGTAGCTCTTTTTCCCTAGCCAGACGCGCTGCGCGTAAAAGGCAGAGAGGGTGAAGAACAGCAGCACCATGGCCAGCACGGCGGCGCGACCCTGATCGTATTGTGCGCCGACGATGGCAAAGAAGATCTCTGTCGAGAGCACGTCGAAATTGCCACCAAGGACCAGAGGGTTGCCGAAATCGGCCATCGACTCGATGAAGCCCAGCAGGAAGGCATTGGCCAGCCCCGGCCGCATCAAGGGCAGCGACACGGTGCGGAAGGTCTGCCATTTGTTGGCGCGCAGCGTCTGGGCGGCCTCTTCCATCGAAGGGCTGACGCCTTCGACCACTCCGATCAGCACCAAAAAGGCGATCGGGGTAAAGGCCAGCGTCTGGGCAATCAGGACGCCCGGCATGCCGTACAGCCAGCGGGTCGGCGGGATGCCGAACAGGTCGGCCACAAATTGGGTGACGCTGCCCGACAGGCCGAACAGCAGGATCAGCGCAAGGCCGATGACGAAGGGCGGCGTGATGATCGGCAGGACGGTCAAAGCCCGCAGCGCCCGTTTCTGCCGAAACCCCGAACGGGTGACGACCAGCGCGAAACACAGTCCAAGGACGGTGGTGATGACACCGACGAGGATGGCAAGGAACAGCGAGTTCCACGCCGCCCCGCAGCGCGCGCCCCAGAGGCAGCCAAGCCCCCACAGCCGGTCATCGAAGAACTTGGCGAAGAAGACGGAGATGGAATATGCGCCATCCTCGGTGACGAAGGCGGCGAACAGCATCTTGGCGATGGGAAAGAAGACAAAGGCCGTGACGATGGCGATCACGCCACCGATGGCGCTGACCACGAAGACGTCGCCGTTGACCGCGCCACGCGCGGCAATGCCTTGGGTCAGCAGGAACAAGAAAGCGGTGGCGCAGATCATCGCGCCGTAGCCCATGCCGAACTGGCGGTCGCCCAGCTCTCCGAAGGCCGCGTTCAGCCAGTCAAAGCTGAACCCCCGGATGCCGATGCCAAAGCCCTGCGCAATCAGCCATCCGAACCCAAGTGCGCCGGACAGGATCAGGATGCGGGCATAGGCCGGGTCCGATTTGACCCGCCGCAGCGCCAGCAGGGGCAGCACCAGAGGAATTATCAGCGGCGCCAGCCAGAGCTTTTCCGCCTGTGCAATGAGAAAGGCCGCAGGTGCGTAATCCTCATCAAACGGATAGCCGTCGAACAGCCATTCAAACGACCACAATCCATCCTCCACCATGTACCATGGCAGAAGACAGAACCCGACCCACCCGGCGGCGATCCAGAAGATCAGAACCGGGTGGGTGGTCTTTTCAGAAGAGATGGTGCGCACTTACTGAGGCAGGGTCGAGACGTCCTCGTCCCATTTCTGCAAGAGGCGCTTGCGCTCATCCGAGGAGCCGTACTTTTTGAAGTCGTAGTCGATCAGCGTGATCTTCGACATGTCCGGCGCCTTGTCCGAGGTCTTGGCCCCCATGTTCGACGGCACCTGGAAGGCGTTCACCTCCAGCGCGAGGTTCTGCGCATCGGCCGAAAGCGCCCAATCGTAGAACTTCTTGGCCTCGTCCATGTTGCGCGCGCCCTTGATGATCGACATCGAGCCGATCTCGTAGCCGGTGCCTTCGCAGGGGGCGACGACCTTGATCGGGAACCCGGACACGGCCTGCGCCACGGCGTCATGCATAAACACGATACCGATGGTGTTCTCGCCACGTCCGGCGGCCTTGATCGGGGCCGATCCCGACTTGGTGTATTGGTTGATGTTGGCGTGCAGCCCCTTCATGAACTCAAAGCCATCATCCTCGCCAAAGATCTGCACCATCGACGCCAGTGTTGTATAGGCGGTGCCAGAGGAGTTGGGGTTCGCCATCTGGACGTGGCCCTTGTAAGCGGGGTCCAGCAGATCCTTCCAGCAGCCGGGTTCCGGCAGGTTGTTCGCGGCCAGAAGCTCGGTGTTGTAGCCATAGCCCAGGGCGCCCGAATAAATGCCGATGGTGCGGTTGCCAGCGCTTTCCGCCTGCGAAATCGCCCATCCGTGCAGTTGGTCCCGCATCGGAGAGATGTATTCTTCGGTCAGGCCTTCCTCTGCCGCTTGAAGGTGCGGGTCCCCGGTGCCGCCCCACCAGACGTCTCCTTTGGGGTTGACGGACTCGGCCCGGATCTGGGCAAAGGTCTCGCCCGAGGATTTGCGGGTCATGTTGACGTTGATCCCGGTGGCATCCTCAAAGCTGCGCGCCATCAACTGGCACCAGTCTTCCTGTGCCGAGCAATACAGCGTCAGCTTGTCCGCGTAGGACGCGGAGACCGAGGCGGTCAAAGCCAACAGCGATCCGGCCAATGTGGTTGTCAGTTTCTTCATGTCGTTCCTCCCATTTGTGTTGAATGGCGGGCGTGTCGCCGTCATCCGGTGCTCGTCCTCAGGCGGGGGTGCGCAGTTGTTCTGTAACTGCCTGTCTTTGCGACTTTTCCACCTAGTCCGAAGGAAGCCTTTCCAGCTTCCGATCTGTTGTCTTCATTGCGGCCTGTCAGCCGCAAACAAGTTTCTCCCGCTCTTTCCAATCGCCTGTCATGCCGCCCCTCCGATCGGGCGCGATCTGGCCAGCCGCGTTCCCAGAAGGTCGCCGGTTTCCTCGGCGATGGGATAGGCGACAAAGGCAAGTGCGGCATTGATCTGCTTGAGCAGGCGCAGGGTCTCCTGATGGATGTTGCTGGTTTCGATGCTTGCCGCGGCGCCGTCCTGCAGCCGCTTGAGGTGGCGTTCTTGCAGGTTCAGTTCCTCGATCCTGATCCGGTCTTTCTCAGCCACCAACTGCCGCGCGGCCTCGGCATCGCCGGTTGTCAGGACGCTGAGGGCCAATTGCCCGTTGGTGACGACCTGATCGTGGAACCCTTCGATATCCGACAGACCTTCGGGTGAGAATTTCACCGCCTCATCCGCCATCTTCTTGGCCAAGGATACGAGGTTGACCGCCACGCAGTCGGCGGCATCCTCCAGCCCGTTTGCCATAGCCACCAGTTCCAGCGTCTTCTTTTCCTGCACCGGGGTCAGATCGCATTCGCGAAGGCGCGAGACGTAGATCTTGATCTCGAAATGCATCCGGTCGATGTCTTCCTCGTGCAGTTCGACGACGCGGACAAGCTCTGGATCGAAATCGCGGAAAAGGCGTGTAACAGGCACCAGTATCGCCTGAACGGTTTCCGCCATGCGCAGCAACTCGCGCCGGGCGCAGGAGAGGGCCAGCGGCGGATGATCAAGCGCGCCGGGATCAAGCGCCGTAACCGTCCTGGGCAGGCCCGATGCGTGCCGGGGAAGGACCGCACCGGCAAGAAGCAAAAGTTGTTCCGTCAGGGGCAGCGCAAACAGCAACAAAGCGCAATTGATCAGGATATGCAGCATGATTGCCTGTTGTCCGGCAGCGGTGCCGAGCAGCTGCAGGTTCAGCGCGCCGGTCACCAGCAGCGCAAGTGCCACAAGCGTGACTGTGCCGCGCGCCATGAGATTGGCAAGCACGACAAGACGGGCAGGGCGTTCGCGGGTCCAGAGCAGGGCGAAGGGGATGATTGCGCCGCCAAAATTCGCGCCGATCACCAGAGCGGCGGCCACCGAACCGCCGATCAGCCCCGTCGTGGCAAACGCGGCGAAAGTCAGAACAGAGGCGAGGCTGGAATGCATCGCCCAAGCCAGCAGCGCGCCGACGAGGCAGGCGCTGGCAAGGTCGGTTTCAAAGTATGCGGCGGCGTTCTGCACGATCGGGGAGGTGCCGATGGGCCCGGCGGCGTCTCGGATCATCCCGAGCGACATCAGGACTAGCGCAAATCCAATGGCGATGCGGCCTGTCTGCTTGGTCCGGCGTTTGCCTGCCTTCAGAAAAGTCACCACGCCGAACAGCAGCGCGAAAGGGGCCACATCCTGCACCGGCAGAACCAGCACCTGCGTCATCAGGGCCGAGCCGAGGTCCGCGCCAAGCAACAGGGCCAGCGCCGTTTGCGGCGACAGCATTCCGGATACGGCAAAGCCCGCGCCAATCAGGGCAACCGCGGTCGAACTTTGCATCACCATCGCCGCCAGCCCACCGCCTGCCGCAGCTGACAGCCTGTGATCCGAAAAGCTTTTCAATCCGCGCTTCAGCTCGGGCAGAAAGGCCCGTTCCACGCCCGTCCGGATCAGTCGGATCGACCACAACAGCAAAGCGACAGAGGCCGCCAGATGCGTGGCGACGACGATCATGCCGTGTTTTTCAGACTGGCGATGAGACGATGCATTGCTTTCGGGCAGCCCTATCAATCTCGTGGAGTATTGGTAATTCTCACCATCAGGTCGTGGGTATTGCAACAAAATAATTGCAATACTGCGCGAAACACCACAATTCTGGGCGGGCCATCGAGTCGGACGCAGACATGACCGAGACCGGAACACGACCCAATTTCGCAGACAAAGGACGGGACCGGCTCAAGAAGGCCGACCGCCGGCGGCAGATTCTTCTGGCGCTGAAATTGCGGCCACATGTGCGGATCAGCGACCTTGCGCGCAGCTTCAATGTCTCGACGGAAACCGTGCGGCGGGATTTCGATGCGCTGGCCGAAGACGGGTTGATCGCGCGGGCGCACGGCGGCGCTTCGGCACCGGTACAGGGACATTACCCCAGCCTTGATGAACGCACGGCTGCGCGGAGCGCCGAGCGTGAGCGGATCGGCGGCAAGGCGGCTGAGTTGATCGAGGAGGGCGAGACCGTCATGATCGACTCTGGCTCGACCACGATTCAGCTGGCCCGTGCTTTGGCGTTTCGCGAAACCCGTTGTACGGTCATCACCAATTCGATCCCCGTGGCGATGACCATCGGGCACGGGGCGCCGGATGTGCTGCTGTGTCCGGGGGAATATCTGGCGGCTGAGTCGGCGGTGATCGGAACCGAAACATTGGAATTCCTGTCGCGTTTCAACGTCGACCGGTGCATGATCGGGGCCTCAGGCCTGTCTGCCGAGGGGCCTTCGGAAACGGTGCGCGGGTTTGCTGCGGTCAAACGCACCATGATGCATCGCGCGGCCAAACGACACCTGTTGATCGACTCGCAGAAGTTCGGACGCAGGGGGCTCGCCCGGGTGGGGGACATGGCGGATATCGATTCCATAGTTGTCGACATGCCGCCGGAGGGGGAGATTCTGGCGGCAATCGACGATGCGGATGTGACCATCGTCGTCGCTGACCAGGCATGAATTGAAAGACCAATGCGGTGAAACTGCCGCGCTTTAAGGGAGGAAAACATGAAAACGGACCTTAGACTGCTTCTATCGGCCTCGGTGGTTGCCCTGATGTCGCTGGGCGGCGCCGCCGCTGCGCAGGACTGCCCGCGCGGCGATCTGGACACGCGGTATTGCGACGTCGACGGCGACTTGATTGCCGATATCCCGACCGATCCGGCGGATTTGGTGGATCCCGACACACTGGTCTTTGCCTTCACGCCGGTTGAGGATCCGGCTGTCTACAAATCGGCTTGGGATGATTTTCTGACCCATCTCGAGGCCGAAACCGGCAAGGACGTGGTTTTCTTCCCGGTGCAGAACAACGCCGCCCAGATCGAGGCGATGCGGTCCGGACGTCTGCATATCGCCGGTTTCAACACCGGGTCAAACCCGCTGGCCGTCAACTGCGCCGGTTTCCGCTCCTTTGCCATCATGGCGTCAACGGACGGCAGTTTCGGCTACGAGATGGAGATCATCACCTATCCCGGGTCCGGCATCGAAAAGGTCGAGGACATCAAGGGCAACAAACTGGCCTTCACCTCGCCGACTTCCAACTCGGGCTTCAAGGCACCTTCGGCAATCCTGAAGGCGGATTACGACATGATCCCTGACCGCGACTTTGAACCGGTCTTTTCGGGCAAGCACGACAACTCCATCCTCGGCGTCGCCAACAAGGACTATCCGGCGGCCTCGATCGCCAACTCGGTGATGCATAGGATGATCAGCCGCGACGTGATCAAGGCCGACCAGATCGTTTCGCTCTATACGTCGCAGACCTTCCCGACCACTGGTTATGGAACGGCACATAACCTGACCCCCGAACTTCAGGAAAAGATCCGCAACGCCTTCTTCAACTTCAACTGGGAAGGCACGTCGCTAGAGGCGGAATTCTCGAAGTCGAACGAAGGTCAGTTCATCCCGATCACCTACAAAGAGTTCTGGGACGTCATCCGCAAGATCGACGCGGCCAACGGTGTTTCCTACGCCTGCGAATAAGCGCATCCAAAAATAGGCGGCCCTTGTTGAGGGCCGCCAACTGCCCTCAACAAGGGATATAGAATGCTGCGTCTTCAGAAGCTTACAAAGACTTATAAAACCGGTGATCAGGCGCTGAAGGCAATTGATCTGGAGGTGCCACCGGGTCAGGTACTGGCCTTGATCGGCCCGTCCGGGGCGGGCAAGTCCACGATGATCCGGTGCATCAATCGTCTTGTGGAGCCCACCAGCGGTTCGGTGATGCTGGACGATTCGGGTCTGACCAAACTGGGCACGGGCGCCCTGCGCCGGGCGCGGCGCGAAATGGGCATGATCTTTCAGGAATATGCGCTGGTCGAACGTCTGACCGTGATGGAAAACGTGCTGTCCGGCCGGCTGGGCTATGTCGGTTTCTGGCGCAGCTTCCTGCGCCGTTTTCCGCAGTCGGACGTGGACGAAGCTTTCCGCCTCTTGGACCGGGTGGGCCTGTTGCACATGGCCGACAAACGCGCCGATGAACTGTCGGGCGGGCAGCGGCAGAGGGTCGGTATCTGCCGGGCCCTGATCCAGAACCCTAAACTCTTGCTGGTGGATGAGCCCACCGCCTCTCTGGACCCCAAGACCAGCCGCCAGATCATGCGGCTGATCACCGAGTTGTGCCGAGAGCGCGGGCTGGCGGCGATCATCAATATTCACGACGTCGCACTGGCGCAGATGTTTGTGCCGCGCATCGTCGGCCTGCGCTTTGGCGAGATTGTTTTCGACGGGCCGCCTGACGCGCTGACCGCAGACAAGCTGACAGAGATTTATGGCGAAGAGGATTGGGAAGCGACCATCGAAAAGGTCGAGGACGAAGAAGAGATCGAGGCCGCGGAATGAGCCATCGCGAACTGGATGACATGCTGGGCAAGGGGTGGCGCAAACCCCATTTTGTGAAAAGCCCGAAGCTGCGCTGGGCGCTGATCCTTGGGTTTTGTGCCTACCTGATCGCGGCATTCATGACCATCGAGGTGGATTGGGCCCGGGTCTATGCCGGGTTGGACCGGGGGTGGCAGTTCATCCTGTCCTTTACCCGACCGGATTTTGTCAGCCGCTCCGGGGATATCTGGGAGGGGCTGCTGGAAAGCATCGTGATGACGGTTGCCGCCTCTGTCGTGGGTATCGCGATCTCGATCCCGATTGGCCTTGGTGCCGCGCGCAACGTGGCGCCGCTGCCGGTTTACGTCATCTGCCGTGGCATTGTCGCCATCAGCCGGGCACTGCAAGAGATCATCGTCGCCATTCTGCTGGTCGCGATCTTTGGCTTTGGGCCGCTGGCCGGGTTCCTGACGCTGTCCTTTGCCACCATCGGTTTCCTGTCGAAGCTTCTGGCCGAGGATATCGAGGCAATGGACCGCGTGCAGGCCGAGGCGATCCGCGCGTCGGGCGCGCGCTGGATGCAGTGGATCAATTACGGTGTTCAGCCGCAGGTCATGCCGCGGCTTGTGGGACTGTCCATGTACCGCATCGATATCAACTTCCGTGAAAGCGCGATCCTCGGGTTGGTCGGGGCGGGGGGCATCGGCGCCACGCTGAATACCGCCTTCGACCGGTATGAATACGATACCGCCGCCGCGATCCTGATCCTGATCATCGGGATCGTCATGGTGCTGGAATACCTGTCCGGCATCATACGGGCGAGGGTGCAGTAATGCCGGTTCTGGAACAAGATGGTGCACAGGTCTGGCGGCGGCGTACCCCGCGCGAGGCATTGGTGCGCATTGGCGGTTGGCTGATCGGGTTGGTGATCTTTGCGCTTTGCTGGCAGCGCATTTCCGAGGCGACGACATGGTTCTTTGTCTGGGATGCGCCGCGCATTGCCGGTGACATCTGGTCCCGCGCCACGCCGCCGCGCTGGGAATACATCACCCAACTGGGCCGCCCGATCTGGGACACGCTGAACATCGCCACCCTTGGCACCTTGATTTCGCTATGCCTTGCGGTTCCGGTGGCCTTTCTTGCGGCGCGCAACACGACGCCGTCAAAGGTGTTCATCCGCCCCGTCGCGCTGCTGATCATCGTCTCGACCCGGTCGATCAATTCGCTGATCTGGGCGCTGCTCTTGATCGCGATCATCGGTCCCGGAGTGTTTGCCGGCGTCATCGCCATTGCCATCCGTTCTATCGGGTTCTGCGCCAAGCTGCTGTACGAGGCGATCGAGGAAATCGACCAGACGCAGGTTGAGGCGATCACGGCGACGGGTGCCAGCCGCTGGCAGGTCATGGCCTATGGGATCGTGCCGCAGATCCTGCCCGCCTTCGCGGGGATCGCGGTGTTCCGATGGGACATCAACATCCGGGAATCCACCGTTCTGGGCCTGGTCGGGGCAGGGGGCATCGGGTTGCAGCTGTCCTCGTCACTGAACGTGCTGGCATGGCCACAGGTCAGCCTGATCCTGATTGTCATTCTTGCGGCGGTTGTCCTGAGCGAATGGGTGTCGGCCAAGGTGCGGGGGGCGATAATTTGACCGCGCTGACTGCAGAGGCGGCCTTTCAGGCCTACGAGGCGGTGCGCCACCGATTGCCGCCTGCGGTCAGCCCACCGCAACACAGCAGGCATTGCGCGACGCTGGACGACCTTTCCGATGCGTTCGACTATTTCCTGCTGGATGCCTTTGGCGTGCTGAACATCGGTGAAACCGCGATCCCCGGAACGCCCGAGCGTATCCTCGGGCTGCGCGCGGCTGGCAAAAGGGTGCTGGTCGTCTCCAACGCTGCCGGGTTTCCCCATGCCGCCCTGATGGAGAAATACACGCGGCTGGGATACGATTTTGCCCCGGAGGACGTGATCACCAGCCGCGCCACCCTGCTGGCGGGGCTGAAGGGGCGTCGCGGGATGCGATGGGGGCTGATGGCGACCCGTGCGACCGGTCTGCGGGATCTGGAGGGGCTGGATCTGACCTATCTGGAGGAAGACCCAAAGCCCTACGATGCCGTCGAAGGCTTTCTCATGATCGGCAGCGCCGCGTGGACAGAGGAACGGCAGGCGCTGCTGGAGGCGGCTTTGCAGAAACGCCCGCGTCCCGTTCTGGTGGGCAATCCCGACATTGTCGCCCCGCGCGAAACCGGGTTCTCGGCAGAGCCGGGGCATTTTGCGCATCGCTTGGCGGATCGCACGGGCATAGCGCCGGAGTTTTTCGGCAAGCCCTTTGGCAACATCTTTGATCTGGCTTTTGCCCGCATCGGCGACGTGGATCGCAAACGCGTGCTGATGGTGGGCGATAGCCTGCACACGGATATCCTAGGCGCACAGGCCGCTGGCATTGCCTCCGCGTTGATCACGGAGTTCGGCTTTCTCGCCGGGCAGGATGCGGTGCGGGCGGTTGAAATGACCGGAATCGTCCCCGACTACATGGTCAGACGGCCATGAAACGATTTGATGTTACGAAACTTTTTCAAAGCACGGACATAACGTGCAGCACACCGGCGGAGAGCAACCGTCGTATTCGCAAACCAAGGGAGAACCTCATGAAACACACGATCAGCATTATCGCCGCGGCAGCGGCGCTCGGCTCGGCCCAGACCGCGATGGCCCAGACCGAGATCCAGTTCTGGCACGCCTTCACCGGACGTCTGGGGGAACTGGTGGCCGAACAGGTCGAGACCTTCAACGGGTCGCAATCCGATTACACGGTCGTTGCGAGCCACAAGGGCAACTATTCAGAGACGCTGAACGCCGGTATCGCCGCCTTCCGCGCCGGAGAGCAGCCCGACATCCTGATGGTCTTCGAGGTTGGCACCGCGACCATGATGGGCGCCAAGGGCGCGATCAAGCCGGTCTACGAGGTGATGGCCGACGCGGGCGCCGAGTTCGACCAGTCCAAGTACATCGGTTCGGTCAAAGGTTACTATACCTCGCCCGAGGGCGACATGCTGTCCCTGCCGTTCAACTCGTCGACCCCGGTTCTGTGGGTCAACCGTGACAAGCTGCAGGAGGCGGGCATCGACCCCGACACCGACCTGTCGACTTGGGAACAGGTGGGAGAGGTGCTGGACCAGCTGAAAGCGGCCGGCGTCGATTGCCCGATGACCACCGCCTGGCAAAGCTGGATCCATCTGGAAAACATGTCCGCCTATCATGACGTGCCCTTTGCCACGAAGGCCAACGGCTTTGGCGGCACCGATACCGAGCTGGCCTTCAATGGTGAGGCGCAGGTCGCGCATATCTCTGCGATGGGCCAATGGGCGCAGGACGGCAAGTTCATCTACGCCGGACGCCGTAACGAGGGTGGTGCAAACTTCCGCGCCGGTGAATGCGCGTTGTTCACGGAATCCTCCGCAGGCTACGCAGGCATCAAGGCCGAAGCAGAGTTCGAGTTCGAGGTGCGCCCGCTGCCCTATTGGGCCTCGGTCGTTGACGAGCCGCAGAACACCATCATCGGCGGTGCCTCTCTCTGGGTGATGGAAGGGCAGACCGACGAGGAATACAAAGGCGTTGCCGCCTTCCTCAACTTCCTGTCCAGCCCCGAGATCCAGGCCAAGTGGCACCAGGACACCGGCTATCTGCCGATCACGGCAGAGGCGGGCGACCTGACCCGCAGCCAGGGCTTCTATGACGCGAACCCCGGCACCGACATTGCGGTGATCCAGATGACGGCCAAGGAACCGACCGACAACTCCAAGGGCCTGCGCCTTGGGTCGTTCGACCAGATCCGTGGCATCATCGACGAAGAGCTTGAGGCTGTCTGGTCCGGTGACAAGGACGCGCAGACGGCGCTCGACTCGGCCGTCACACGCGGCAACGCGCTGCTGCGCCGGTTCGAACAGGCCAGCCGCTAACCGCGAATGCGCGCGTCCCGTCCGGGGCGCGCGCGACCGGGTATCGGGCGTGAGATGTCGCCGCTCTGACAGGCGGCAAAGAGGGCAAAATGGAAAAGCGCGTAACCTTCAAGGGGATCTGGCTGCCGCTGCTGCTGGTTCTGCCGCAGATCATCATCACGGCTGTGTTCTTTTTCTACCCGGCGGGGCAGGCGATCTGGCAGTCGCTGTTCATCCCCGATCCATTTGGCCTCTCTATGCAATGGGTGGGGCTGGGCAATTTCGAATACCTTCTGTCGGACCCTTATTATCGCGCCACCTTTGTGACGACGGCGGTGTTTTCCATCCTTGTTACGGTCGTTTCGATGGGCGTGGCGCTGTACCTTGCCGTTCTGGCCGACCGGCTGATCAAGGGCTCCGGCACCTACCGCACGCTGCTGATCTGGCCCTATGCGGTGGCACCTGCGGTCGCGGGCGTGCTGTGGCTGTTCATGTTCAACACGCGCGTGGGCGTGGTGACATGGTACCTGGGTCTGCTCGGCTATGACTGGAACCATGTGCTGAACGAAGGGGAGGCGATGGGCCTTGTCGTGGTCGCCAGCGCATGGGGTCGTATCAGCTATAACTTCTTGTTTTTCCTTGCCGGTCTGCAGGCGATCCCGCGCAGCGTGATCGAGGCAGCGGCCATCGACGGCGCGCATTTCTGGACGCGGTTTCGCACCATCGTCTTTCCGCTACTGTCACCGACGACATTCTTCCTGTTGGTGGTAAATATCATCTACGCCTTCTTCGAGACTTTCGGCGTTATCCACACCATCACCAGCGGTGGACCACAGCAGGCCACCACGATCCTTGTCTACAAGGTCTATTCCGACGGCTTTGTCGGGCAGGACCTTGGCAGCAGCGCCGCGCAATCGGTGATCCTTTTGTTCATCGTCTCGATCCTGACCGTGGTGCAGTTCAAATACATCGAACGCAGGGTGCATTACTGATGGCGCAGCAATCCGGCATGGTTGAAAAGCGCGGCGCGGGCCTGTGGCTGACGCATCTGGGGCTTATCGTGGGCGTGGCCTTTATCTTCTTTCCGATCTGGCTGGCCTTTGTCGCCTCCACCGTCGAACAGCAGCAGATCGTCCGCCCGCCGATGCCTCTTTTGCCCGGCGACCGGTTTTTCGAAAATTACGCCAAGGCGCTGACGGCGGGCATCAACGCGCCCGTAGCGGTCATGCTGATGAATTCGATGATCATGGCCATCGGCATCGCGCTGGGCAAGATCGTGATCAGCCTTCTGTCGGCCTTTGCGATCGTCTATTTCCACTTTCCGGGCCGCAAGATTTTCTTCTGGCTGATCTTCCTGACGCTGATGCTGCCGGTTGAGGTGCGCATCGTGCCGACCTATGAGGTGATCGCCAATTTCGGCATGCTGAACAGCTATCAGGGCCTGATCCTGCCGTTGATCGCCTCGGCCACCGCGACCTTCCTGTTCCGGCAATTCTTCATGACGGTGCCCGATGAACTGGCAGAGGCGGCGCGGGTCGACGGGGCGGGGCCCATGCGCTTTTTCATCGATATCCTGCTGCCCATGAGCCGGACCAATATCGCCGCGCTCTTTGTCATTCTCTTCATCTACGGCTGGAACCAGTATCTCTGGCCGCTACTGATCACCACCGATCCCGACATGAACACCATCGTCATGGGCATCAAGCAGATGTTCCCCAGCGGTGACGACATCGCCGACTGGCCCGTCATCATGGCCACGTCGATCCTTGCGATGATCCCGCCCGTGCTGGTGGTGGTGGGGATGCAGAAACTGTTCATCCGCGGACTTGTGGAAAGCGAGAAATAAGACATGGCGACGCTGACACTCGACAACGTCAAGAAATCCTTCGGCAAGACCGATGTCATTCACGGTGTTTCGATCGACGTGGCGGATGGCGAATTCATCGTGATCGTCGGGCCGTCTGGCTGCGGCAAGTCCACCTTGCTGCGCATGGTGGCGGGGTTGGAGACGATTTCCGACGGTGAAGTGCGGATAGACGGAAAGCGCGTGAACGAGGTCGAACCGATGGCCCGGGACATCGCCATGGTTTTCCAGAACTACGCGCTCTATCCGCATATGTCGGTCTTCGACAACATGGCCTACGGGCTGAAAATCGCGAAACGTCCCAAGGCCGAGATCCGCGAGAGGGTGGAGCAGGCTGCAAAGCTGTTGCAGTTGGAACCTTACCTGGCACGAAAACCCCGTGAGTTGTCCGGCGGACAGCGGCAGCGCGTCGCCATGGGACGCGCCATCGTGCGCAAACCGGCGGTGTTCCTGTTCGACGAACCACTGTCGAACCTCGATGCCAAGCTACGCGTTCAGATGCGGTTGGAGATCAAGGCGCTGCAGCGCGAACTGGGGGTGACCGCACTGTATGTCACCCACGATCAGGTCGAGGCCATGACCATGGCCGACCGGATGATCGTGATGAACGGCGGGGTGGCGGATCAGATCGGCGCGCCTCTGGAGGTCTATGCCAATCCGGCCACAGAATTCGTTGCCGGGTTCATTGGGTCTCCGCCGACCAACTTCCTCTCCGGGGCGCTGCTGGGCCGGTCAGAAAACACCCGGATCGGTGTCCGTCCCGAACACATCCGCGTGTCTCCGCAGGGAAAGCTGACCGCGCGTACGCTCAACTGCGAGGCTTTGGGCGCCGAAACCCTGATCCATCTCCGGGCGACGGATGGCACGCAAGTTACCGTTCGGCAGGATGCGACAGCGCCATTCCCGCAGGAAGGGGAGGAGGTCTCGCTGCTCTGGGACGAAAGCACCGAGATGAGATTTGATGATTCCGGCAAGCGGATCTGACGGCTCTGACATCCCAAAACCCGGCAAGGTCTTCTCCGCGCAGGCCTTGCGCGCGCCTCAGACCGAACTCAGCAGGATCGAGGTTTCACTATTGGTGATGCCCGGGATGCTACGCACCTCGCGCAGAACCCGGTCAAAGTCGGCGAGGCTATCGGCGCTCAATTGGGCGACAAGGTCCCAGTTTCCGTTGGTCGAATGTAACTGACGCAAGGCCGAGATCCCGCGCAGGCTGCGGATCACCTGCGTGGTCGAGTGACCGGACACTTCGATCATCATGATCGCGCGCACACCCTGCGCCCCGCCGTCTTCGCGGGCCCGGATGGTAAAGCCGAGGACCGCGCCGGTTTCCAGCAGTCGGTCAAGCCGGTTTTGCACCGTCGCCCGCGACACGCCCAGAATGGTCGCCAGTTTGGAGACCGGCGCCCGCCCGTCCTCGCGCAGGATCGCGATCAGCCTGCGATCAAGATCATCATAGACGTGCATGGCAATTGTCCAGGTTGGGGTGTGCAATTGTTACAGTTTCACTGGGCATTTCTATCACCTTGGCCATGCAGTTCGTCAAGTCGCCCTGTTATCACTGCGACATCCACCAGAATCCGGAACCCTGCCGCCATGCCCAGATCTTCGCTTCAAGCTCCCGCTTCGGTCGTCATGATCCGGCCGCATCATTTCACACCCAATGCCGAAACCGCGCGCGACAACCACTTTCAAAGAGCGCCCGCGATAGACGCTTCAGAGGTGGCCCGTGCCGCTCATGCCGAAGTCACACAGGCCGCCGAAGCGCTGCGGGCCGCCGGTGTGCAGGTGCACCTGTTCGAGGACGAAGGCACGGAAACCCCGGATTCGGTGTTTCCGAACAACTGGTTTTCGACCCACTCCGGCGGCCATGTGGCCCTTTACCCGATGTATTCTCCGAACCGCCGCGCCGAACGGCGGCAGGACGTGACGGAGATGCTGAAACAGCGGTTCCGGGTGCAGGACATCATCGATTATTCCGGGTTGGAGCAGGACGGATTGTTCCTCGAAGGCACAGGCGCCATGGTGATCGACCATCTGGAACGCGTCGCCTATGCAGCCCGGTCAAAGCGCACCAGTGAAATCCTGCTGGAGCGGTTCTGCACCCATTTCAACTATGAGCCGGTGGTGTTCGACGCGGTCGATGCCCATGGCCAGCCGATCTATCACACCAATGTTCTGATGTGCATCGGCACCGATTTCGCCATGATCGGGCTGGAATCCATGCCGGACGCCGCGCGGCGGCGCGAGGTCGCGGAACGGCTGCGCCGGGGCGAACGCGACATCATCGACCTGACCCATGCCCAGATCGCCGATTTCGCGGGCAATGCCATCGAGTTGCAGGGCCGTGACGGTCTGATACTGGCGCTGTCGTCGCGCGCGCTGCGGTCCTTGGATGCCGCGCAGCGGGCCTTGCTGGAACGGCATGTGACGCTGCTGCCGCTGGATATTCCGACCATCGAACACGCTGGCGGATCGGTTCGTTGCATGATCGCGGGGCTGCACCTCAGCGCCCGCCCGGCGGCGGCGGACAATTCAACAGGAGAAACCCAATGACCGACATCGTACTTCTTGGCGTGCCGATCGAGGCCGGGGCAGGGCGGCGGGGCTGCGCCATGGGGCCGGCGGCCTATCGCACCGCAGGACTGGCCGAGGACCTGCGCGCCCTTGGCCATGACGTGACCGATCTTGGCGATGCGGTGCCCGACGACACCGGTGCATTGGAGGCGCCGCACCCGCATCTCAAATCCTTGCCGGACGTCGCGGGCTGGACCCGCAGCCTGCATCGCCATGCGCGGGACCTGTCTCGGGGCACTGCCCTGCCGATCTACATGGGCGGTGATCACGCCTTGTCCATGGGGACGGTGACAGGCCACGCGGCGGCGGCGGCCGAAATGGGCCGCCCGCAATTCGTGCTCTGGCTGGACGCCCATGCGGATTTCAACACGCTGGCCTCATCGCCCAGCGGCAATCTTCATGGTACGCCGCTGGCCTTTGCCTGCGGGCTGGAGGGCTTTGACGTCATGCTGGGTGGCCCCGTGCCTGCCGCGCTCGATCCGCGGAACGTCTGCATCATCGGCCTGCGCTCGGTCGACGGAGAGGAACGTGACCTTCTGAACGCCGCAGAAGTCACCGCCCATGACATGCGCGCCATTGATGAGCGCGGAATGGCGCCCTTGTTGCAGGAGTTCCTTGACCGGGTCGTCGCCGCAAACGGGCTGCTGCATGTCAGCCTCGACGTCGATTTCATCGACCCCGAAATAGCACCCGCCGTGGGCACCACCGTCCCCGGCGGCGCCACCTTCCGCGAGGCTCATCTGGTGATGGAGACCCTGCATGACAGCGGGTGCGTCACCTCGCTCGACCTCGTGGAATTGAATCCCTTTCTTGATGACCGTGGACGTACCGCCCGACTGATGCTGGACCTGACGGCCAGCCTGTTCGGCCGCAGGGTCCTTGATCGTCCCACCCGAAGCTATTGAACTGAAAGTCCGACCATGCCCACGCTTCCCTCTGAACTCGCCTATGTTCCCTTTGTCTCGGTCGAACACATGATGGCTCTTGTCCATCATGTGGGCATCGAACAGGTGCTGATCGATCTCGCGGAAGAGATCGAGGCCGATTTCCGCCGTTGGCCGCTGTTCGACAAGACGCCGCGCGTGGCGTCGCATTCCGACGTCGGCGTCATCGAACTGATGCCCACGTCGGACGGCGAGACCTACGGTTTCAAATACGTCAATGGGCACCCCAAGAACACGGCCGAAGGCCTGCAGACCGTGACCGCCTTTGGCCTATTGGCCGATGTGGACAGCGGCTATCCGAAGCTGCTGAGCGAGATGACCCTGCTGACGGCACTCCGCACGGCGGCCACCTCGGCGATGGCGGCCCGACACCTTGCGCCCAAGGGCGCGCGCACCATGGCGATGATCGGCAACGGCGCGCAATCGGAATTCCAGTGCCTTGCCTTCAAGGCGATCTGCGGCATCGATACTGTACGGCTGTATGACATCGATGCCTCTGCCACCGCGCGCTGTGCCAAGAACCTCGGCGGCAGCGGGCTGACGGTGGTTTCTTGCCGGTCGGGCGAAGAGGCGATGGAAGGGGCGGAAATCGTCACAACCTGCACCGCGGACAAGCAGTACGCCACGATCTTGACTGACAACATGGTCGGCGCAGGCGTGCACATCAACGCCATCGGCGGCGATTGCCCCGGCAAGACGGAATTGCATCGCGATATCCTGCTGCGTACGTCGATCTTTGTGGAATACCCGCCCCAGACCCGGATCGAGGGTGAGATACAGCAGCTTGACCCCGACCACGCGGTGACAGAGCTGTGGCAGGTCATCCTGGGCGAGGCCGAGGGCCGCACCGATGACCGGCAGATCACCCTGTTCGACAGCGTTGGCTTCGCGATCGAGGATTTCAGCGCGTTGCGCTACGTGGCCAAGGCGATCGTGGGTACGCCCTACTTTACCCAACTAGACATGATCGCCGACCCGGATGATCCGCGGGACCTGTTCGGCATGTTCCAACGGGGCAAGCCTGCCGATCAGGTGGCATGAACCGACAAGGGGCCCGGATCCTGGGCCCCTCTCTACTCAGCGTTCAGCGCGCCGACCCGACGCTCAGGACGAAGAGGCAAGCAGGCTTGCGTTGCCGCCCGCCGCCGTCGTGTCGATGCAGAGATGCCGTTCGATCACATAGCGTTCGGGCGCGACCGTTTCGGTGACCAGCGGAACGATGGCCCCGTCGCGCTGTGACAGCGCGATGCGCAACCCACGCGTCCATTCCGATTTGCCCGCAGCAGAGACAACTGCAATGTCCTTGACGGTTTGCAGCGTGTCTGCGGACACTGTCCCGTCCAGCGCCTTGATCGGCGCGCCGGCGGCAGTCAGTTCCTTGATGGCCTCCGCAGCGCCCGGGGCGGCCACGACCACGCCGCAGCCTGCGCCGAGGGCCTGAACCGCCTGCGCCAGCGCGATCTCCGGCGTGGGGCCAAGGCACAGGACATTGCCGCGCGGGTACATGCGCAGCCGGTTGCTTTCGCCGGTCGGCCCGGGCAGAGATTGCGGCGACATGTCCAAGGCCGCGGTTTCGGTCAGCGCCTTGCGCACCACGCCGGATTTTCGGCTCAGGGCCGTGCGCAGAACATGGACTCTGTCCGAACGCGCTGCCCAGTTCCGCGCGTCTATCGACGCCAGCGCCTTGTCCAGTGCATCCGGCGCAAGGGCGTCTCCTGCAGGTGCTTCATGGCTTTCGACCTTGCCGACCCGGCGGAAGCGGGTGAGGTACAGCGGACCGCCCGCCTTGGGGCCGGTGCCGGACAGGCCTTCGCCACCGAAGGGCTGACTGCCGACGATGGCGCCGATCTGGTTGCGGTTCACATAGCAATTGCCAACTTGGATGCGTTCGATGATCTGCTCGACCCGGTCGTCGATCCGGGTGTGCAGGCCAAAGGTCAGGCCGTACTGGCGGGCGTTGATGTCGTCGACCACCTTGTCGATGTCCTTTGCCTTGAAGGTGGTGACATGCAGGACGGGACCGAAGATTTCGCGCTCCATATCGGCAATCCCGCCAACCTTGACGATTGCGGGGGTCACGTAGGTGCCTTCGCTTGGGGCAGGGAGGGTCTTGACCAACGATCCCGCGGTCTTGTGCGCCGCGATATAGCCCATGATGTCAGCCTGAGCGTCGGCGTCGATCACCGGCGAGACATCGACATCCGTGCGCCACGGATCGCCGATCACAAGAGCATCCAGCGCGCCCGACAGCATGTGCATCAGCTTGTCATGCACATCTTCCTGTACATACAGCACCCGCAGTGCCGAACAGCGCTGACCGGCGGACTGGAACGATGAGATCAGGATATCGCGCACCGCCTGTTCCGGCAGCGCGGTAGAGTCCACGATCATCGCGTTCAGACCGCCCGTTTCGGCGATCAGCACGGCATCCGGCCCGGCGTTTTGCGCCAGCGCCTTGTGGATGATCATCGCTACTTCGGTTGAGCCGGTGAAGCAGACCCCGGCAATGCGCGGGTCACTGGTCAGCGGGCCGCCAACCGTGGGGCCGTCGCCGGGCAGAAGTTGCAGGGCTGCCTCAGGCAGACCGGCCTCGCGCATCATCTGCACCGCGCGGGTCGCGATCATCGGTGTCTGTTCGGCGGGTTTTGCTAGCACCGCATTGCCCACGGCCAGCGCCGCCGCGATCTGGCCGGTGAAAATCGCCAGTGGAAAGTTCCACGGGCTGATGCAGACAAAGACGCCCCGGGGGCTGCCCGGTTCCTCTTCGTCCAGCCGTTCCGCCTCGTTGGCGTAGTAGCGCAGGAAATCCACCGCCTCGCGCACCTCGGCTATGCCGTCGAGAATGGTCTTGCCCGCCTCGCGCGTGGTGATCGAGGTGAGTTCGGCGATGTTGTCCTCATAAAGGTCCGCCAGCCTGCGCAGCACATTGGCACGATCTGCGACCGGGGTAGCTGACCACGCCTTGAACCCTTCTTCTGCGGCTTCAATCGCGGCGGCGACATCTTCGGATGTGGCCTCTTGTACCGTGCCGACAAGGCGCTTTTTGTCTGCTGGCGAATAGACCTCGCGCACCGGACCGGTGGAGGCACGCCCCCCTGCGATCATCGGCGTTGCCGACCACGTGGCGTCGGCGAACTGTTCGCGCGCCGCCAGAAGCGGCAGGATCGAGGCCGGTTCGTTGATCCGGTAGCCCTTGGAATTCGGCCGCTCAGGGGCAAAGAGGTCGGCGGGTTGCCGGATGGTCGGGCTGGCGATCTGGTCCCCCAGCTTTTCCATCTGGCTCACCGGATCGGCAGAGATGGTTTCCGCCGGGATATCGGGATCGACGATCTGGTTCACGAAGGAAGAGTTGGCGCCGTTTTCCAGCAAACGCCGCACAAGGTAGGCCAGCAGATCCTGATGCGCGCCGACGGGCGCATAGATCCGGCAGCGCGTGCCCTCGGACTGCTTGACGATTTCGTGCAGCGATTCACCCATGCCATGCAGGCGCTGAAATTCGAAACTGTCCTTATCATTGCCTGCCATCGCCACCACGGCGGCGCAGGTATGGGCGTTGTGGGTGGCAAACTGCGGATAGATGCGGTCGCGCCGGTCCAGCAGCAATTGCGCGCAGGCCATATAGCTGACGTCGGTGTTGTTCTTGCGGGTGTAAACCGGGAACCGCTGAACGCCGAGTTCCTGCGCCAGCTTGATCTCGGTGTCCCAATAGGCGCCTTTCACCAGCCGGATCATGATCTTGCGATCGTACCGCTCGGCCATGTCGTAGAGCGTTTCGATGACCGGGGCAGCGCGGCGGCCATAGGCCTGAACCACGACGCCGAAACCGTCCCAGCCCTTCAACGCAGGGTCCGACAGCATCGCCTCGATCAGGTCGAGCGACAGATCCAGCCGGTCCTGTTCCTCTGCATCAATGTTGAAACCGATCCCGGCGGCGGCGGCCTGTTTCACAAGTTCCAGTGCGCGCGGCAGCAGCTCTGCCATCACCGTTTCCTTGTGGGTGTATTCATAGCGGGGGTGCAGCGCCGATAGCTTGACCGAGATACCCGGGCTGGAGCGCACATCGCCCTTGGCCTGCTTGGCAATCGCGGTGATCGCCTTGGCGTAAGCCTGATGATAGCGTTGTGCGTCCTCGTCGGTGCGGGCGGCTTCGCCCAGCATGTCGTAGGAATAGGTGTATCCCTTTTTCTCAAGCGGTTTTGCGTTCTTGAGACCCTCTTCGATGGTCTGGCCCAGAACGAATTGCCGACCGAGGATCTTCATCGACTGGCCGACCGCGTTGCGCACCACCGGCTCACCCAGCCGCTTGACCAGCCCCCGCAGGGCGCGCGCCGGACCCTTGGTTTCGTCATCCAGAACCTTGCCCGTCAGCAACAGCGCCCAGGTCGAGGCATTGACCAGCGACGACGACGAATGCCCCAGATGCGCGCCCCAGTTTGACGGCGCGACCTTGTCTTCGATCAGATCGTCGATCGTCACGGGATCGGGTACACGCAGCAGCGCCTCGGCAAGGCACATCAGCCCGACACCCTCGGAGGTCGACAGACCGTATTCAGCCAGAAACGCCTCCATCATGGAGGGCGAGGTTTCATTGCGCACCCGTGTCACGTATTGCGCCCCGGCGGCCGCGGCCTTTGCACGGTCCTCCTTGGACAGCTTGATCCGTGCGGCCAGCGATTTGATCAACTCGGCTTCATCCGCAGTATAGTTGGCCCGCACTTTCGCGCGCATCGGATTTTGGTCGGCTAGGGCTGCGGTGGCTGCGTCGTTCATCTTGATCGTCTCCGGTTGGGATGGGGCGTTCTGGCTAGTCTGATCACGCAGGAGGCATGACGTCCGCTACGGCGATGGCCGGTCGTAACTGTCCCGCCTGTCCCGCAAAAACGTATAGGTTTCGCGGGCTTCGTTCAGTCTGTCCCGATCAATAGTGATCAGGCGCAGGTCTTCGTCATGTTCGCTGAAATTCAGCGGACCGGCGGTTTCGTCCATCCAGGGATAACAGAACAGCGAGTCGCCGTAATCCTGACCGGCGCGGTTCAGCGACAGGAAAAAGATCTGGTTCTCGATTGCCCTTGCGGTCGCAAAGGCATGCCATGTGTGAAAGGAGGGATCCCGGAAATAGGCCCCGCAATGCAGAATGACCTCTGCGCCATGGTTCAGAACCAATGCGCGCGCCAGCTCGGGAAAGCGGATGTCGTAGCAGATGAAGGGGGCCAGTCTGAACCCCTTGATATCAAAGGAAAACAGGTGATCACCGCGCCGGAAGTATTCCTTTTCCATCGACGCGCCATATTGTGCCAGATGCAGCTTGTCATAGTGACCGACAAGTTCTCCCAACGGATTCACCACGGCGATGGAGATGCAGAAACCATCCTCTGCCTTGCGGGCGAAGCTATAGCTGACAAAGGTATCGTGCTTTTGCGCGACCGCGCGCCAGCATTCAAAGGACGCACCATCCAGCGGTTCCGCCAACACGTCGAGACAGGAAAATGCCGCGCGCGAATAATCAATGCTGGAAAGCTCTGGCAGGACGACGATATCCGCCGGGGTCTGCGAAAGCTGCGCCTCGATCCTGGCGGCGGAGCGTGCAAGGTGTTGATCCCGTTCTTCGGCGCTTGTCATGGCGGGGATGTCGATCTGGCAGGCCAGAAGCCTCAGGGCGTCCTGCGATGACATCAATCCCGTCTCCTCCTAATACACCTGCGATGCCGGTCTCTCCCTTTTGTGTCGGATCACGGCGGTTCCGCGCGGGCGGAGCAGTAATCCTGTGACTTCGGAGGTTTTCGCACATCGCAAGGTCGGCCCGGTTCGGCCAACCGTTTCGATGGTGCACCAGATAAACATCAATGGCTAGCGTGTTCTCCGGCGCGGGCAGATGCGATGGGACAACGGCCCAATTTGCGAGCAGCGTGAACAGGGGATGGAGCGTGCCACCGGTCCGGCCGCATTGGGCGGGCGGCGGCGGTTTTTGGACGATTATCCGAAAACCACCTCAGGTGTGGCGGGGGGACGAAAGGCCGTTTTCCGGTGTTCTTGGCCGGGCGGCTCGCGAGCATCGCCAAACTGGGGATCCGCAACATGCACAAACCGCACGCACAAATCAGAGCAATATTCCTGCGGGCCAAAATGGCTGTGCGATACAAATTGCCGCCATAAATATTTTAAACTAG
Source organism: Antarctobacter jejuensis (assembly GCF_052266595.1). NCBI lineage: Bacteria > Pseudomonadati > Pseudomonadota > Alphaproteobacteria > Rhodobacterales > Roseobacteraceae > Antarctobacter > Antarctobacter jejuensis. Next base: position 26,364 of record NZ_JBQQXJ010000014.1, read on the forward strand.
GCTGACCAAACGCCTAGCCAGAGGTTGCTTGGAAAAGCGACCTCGCACGGAACAAAAATAAGTGTCCACAGGGAGAAATATAGATGAAATTTTCAAAGATTAACAACATCTTGACGGTCGGCGCGTTGAGCGCGGTCATGTCGACCGCTGCCTTCGCAGAGGAAATGACCCTGCGGTTTGCCGGCGTGTTTCCGATCGACCACCAGGGCACGAAAATGATGGAGCAGGTCGCAGCAGACGTTGCGGCGGCGAACGTCGGTCTTACGATCAATGTTTTCCCGGCCAACCAGCTTGGCTCTGGCGAAGCGCTGTTCGAAGACGTGGCCCGCGGCAACATCGATCTGGCCTCGGCCTTCATCTACGCCGACACCGACCCGCGCCTTGAATTCCTGTCCATGCCCTTCCTCGTCAGCGGTTGGGACGAGATGGACAGCATCATGCGCAACATGGACTCCGAGTATAACAAGGTGCTGCAGGAGCTCACCGACGAATACCGCGTTCACGTGGTCGCGCAGAACCCCGAAGGCTTTGTCGGCATCGTCGCCACCAAGGAACCGACAAACTGGAACGACTTTGGCGACAAGGGCATGAACATCCGTGTCTGGTCTTCCAGCATCGTGAAATCCATGGTCGAAACCCTTGGCTACAAGGCAACCACCATGGCCTGGGGCGACATCTTCCCGGCAATCCAGTCGGGCATCGTCGACGGGGCGATCTGCTGCACCAAGACCGCGACCTATTCCATCTTCGCTCAGTCGGACGTCGGCACGCACTTCATCGAAGTCAACGCGATCTCCGAGCTGACCACCTACTACGCCTCGCAGCGGACGCTGGACAAGATGACCGAGGAACAGCGCGAGGTCCTCTTCGCGGCAATGACAAAGGCATCTGACGACTTCTTTGCCTACAACCGTGAGAACGACGCGGCATTCGAGGCGAAACTGGTCGAAAGCGGCTATACCATCCTCAAGTACAGCCCTGAGGAGCAGGCGGCAGTTGCGGCAAAAATCCGCGAAGAAATCTGGCCCATGATGGCCGAAAGCGTCGGTCAGGAGATCGTCGACCGCATGTTGTCGGACAAGAACTGATCACTCGACAATTCGGAGGGCCGGCAAATTTGCCGGCCCTTTTTCTACCGAAAGAATCAAGAAAACAGGGGGTGACATGTCAACGATCAAGGACGACCTGCCGCATTACATCGGCGAAGAGGTCAGTAGCCGCCCACAGAAAATAACAGACGAATTGCCCGTGATCATCGGCTATCCGATGAAGCTGGTTGCCTGGGTCATGAGGGTGATCGTGACGATCTCCGGGTTTCTCATGGCATTCACATTCGGCGCGGTTGTCGTCATCCGGTACGGCTTTGGCGGCGATCTTTTTGCCTACGAGGAATGGCTGTTGGCCTTCAGCATCGTGGGCTTTTTCGCCGGTGCCGTTCTGGCCTCTGCCCGCAACCTGCATATCAACGCCGATATCCTTGGCATCGTGATCAAGGACGACAAGATCGCCTGGTGGCGCCAACTGGTTGTGTTGATCATCGAATTGGTCGTTATCCTGTTTCTCTTTTATGCGTGTTACGTCTCGCTCCTTGACGACTTCTCCTTCCCGCGGCTGCGGTCTACCCCGGTGCTGCGCATTCCCTTCGTGTCATGGCGCATCGCGATCATGGTGGCCTTCGGCTTCATGGCGATCTTCACCTCTGCCTATCTTTACGTACACATCCGCAAAGGACTGGGCCTTCCCCTCAGGTCCGAAATGGCCAAGGGGGCCGGAAAATGATCATTACCGGAAGTCTGGTTATCGTATGCTTGATGCTGCTCCTTGGCGTCAGCGTCTATGTGGCCTTTGGGGCGGTTCTGATCTTCATCGCTCTGGTCGGGGATCAGTCGATCACCGGCTACCTGCCGACGGGATCGACGGGGATCCGTTCGCTGGTTCTGCTGGCGATTCCGCTGTTCATGATCGCCGGTGGTATCATGGAAAAGGGCAGGATCGCCGCGCCCCTTGTTGCCCTGGCCGAAATGTTCATCGGTCATATCAAGGGGGGGCTCAGCGCGGCGGGGGTTCTGGCCTGCGGGATTTTCGGATCCATCTCGGGCAGTGCCAACGCGACCCTGACCTGCATCGGCGGCATCATGATGCCGCACCTGAAAAAGGCGAACTATCCGGGCGGACAATCGGCGGCCCTGATCGTTTCGGCCAGTCCGCTTGGTCTGCTGATCCCGCCCAGTTCGTCGCATATCCTGTATGGATGGGTGGCCCAGCAGCACGTGCTGAAATGCTTTTTGTCGACGGTCATCCCGGCGATCATCCTCATCACGCTGCTGATCATCACCAACCAGTTCATGCTGCGCAAATACAATGACATCAAGCTGACGGATCGGCCCACGCCCTTCATGCCGACACTGGGGCGGCAGGGGCGGCTGGCGGGGCCCGCACTGATGATGCCGATCATCATTCTGGGCGGGATCTACGGGGGCATCATGACCCCGACAGAGGCCGCAGGCATTGCCGTTGTCTACGCGATCCCGGTGGCGATCTACTTCTATCGCGGACTGACGTGGAAAACCTTGGCGACCACCATCCAGACGTCCGGCGTGACCATCGGTGTCGTGATGGTGATGATCTTCATGGTGCTGATCGTGTCCGACAACCTGATCGCGCAGGGCGCGCCGGATCTGGCCAAGCAGATGGTCTATTCGGTGTCGGACAACCCGATCGTGATCCTGCTGATGATCAACGTCGTGATGATCCTGATCGGGATGCTGATGGACGATATTTCGGGCCTGCTTCTGGCGACCCCGATCCTGTTGCCCATCGCGCAGAGCACCGGCATGGACCCGATCCACTTTGCGGCTGTCATCGGGGTGAACCTTGGCATGGCGAATATCACGCCCCCGACGGCACCGCTGCTCTATCTTGGCGCGCAGGTCTGTGACATCCCGGTGTCGCGCATGCTGTGGCCGACGCTGGTGTTCATCGTCTTCGCTTGGTTGCCGACGCTGATGCTGACGACCTTCATTCCGGAACTGGCGCTGTGGCTGCCCGATCTCCTGCTTGGACGGTAAGCGGCGTTCCCTGAAACACCGAAAGGCGCCCGGAAACGGGCGCCTTTTTGGTATTCGTGACGATTGAACGCTGGTTGATCGCCTGGTTTCGCGATCCACTAACCCGCGTCAGCGACAGGATTGGGCTGATTTACTGGACGAATGCCCAGGAATGCAGGCCAATAAAAAGCGCTGTCGCGGAGATCATCGCTACGATGCCCATGACGTTTCTTACTGCTTGTGCCATTATCCCGATCCTTTCGAGGAGCAAGTTTTACGATTGCCAATTAATCAGGCAAACTGCCTCTGACCACCAGCATTGAGCGCATACCCGGCCCGCAATTTTCACATGGCTCATCTTCCATTCAACTGTAGTGAGAAACGGCGGGAAATGAATTGCTTTGGAACGCGGATTTCCGCCGAAATCCGGTATGCTTTGACTCCGATCAATGGCGTCGTGCGTCGCCCATGCGATCAAGGAGCGGACCCTTCCATGTTGGTCGGAAACGGAAAGACGGGGGTGAAATGCCGGAACAGGACGAGGTGGTCTCCTTTGTGAGCCAGCCGATGCTGTATCCCGATGCGGGAACCGTCGAATTGGTGCAGACGCACGGCGCTTTCGTCTTTCTGGGCGGCAAAGTGGCGCTCAAGATCAAGCGCGCCGTGCGCTACGACTACCTTGATTATTCGACACTTCCGGGCCGCAAGGCCGCGCTGGAGCGAGAGCTGGAGTTGAATGCGCCTTTCGCGCCGACGATCTACCGCGATCTTGTCCCGATCACGCGCACCAGTGACGGGGGGCTTGCCTTGGATGGCGATGGCGAAACCGTCGAGTGGGCGCTGCGCATGTGGCGGTTTCCGGATGAGGACCAACTGGACCGGGTGGCGGCGCGCGGTGCGCTGGGTCGCAGGGTCGCCGAGCGCCTCGGCTCCAGCGTCGCCCGTTACCACGCGGACGCACCGGTCCATCGGGCTCCCAAGGCCGCCTGGCGGATTGGTGACATACTGGACGAGTTGGAGCGGGAATTCGCAGGCATGGCCGATGCCTTGCCACAGTCCGATACCGATGATTTCCTGACCCGGGCGAGAGAGGCGCTGACGCGTCACGCAGGTCTGTTGGATGCGCGCGCGGTGGCGGGGCAGGTCCGGCGTTGCCATGGTGACCTGCACCTGAGGAACATCGTGCTGCTGGACGGTGTGCCCGTCCCATTCGACGCGCTGGAGTTCAGCGAGGAATTGGGCACCTGCGACGTTCTCTACGATCTTGCGTTTCTGCTGATGGATCTTTTGCACCGGAACCTGCCGGAGGCGGCGAACACGGTGCTGAACAGCTATCTGTTCAGCGCGCGGGCCGATCTGCGTTACGCGGGGCTTGCTGCGCTGCCGTTGTTTCTGGCCGTGCGTGCAGGAATTTCCGCGATGGTGGCGGTGCAGTCAGCGCGCGCACAACAGGACAGCGATCCGGCGCCCGAAGAGGCGCGGGGATACCTGCGCGAGGCTTGCGCTTTCATGACACCAAGGCCTGCGCGTCTACTGGCCATTGGCGGATTGTCCGGCACTGGGAAAACGACGCTGGCGCGCGGGCTGGCCCCGGATCTGGGGGCGGGTCCCGGGGCGGTGCATCTGCGCAGTGACACGATCCGCAAGGCGCTGTTCGGAGTTGATCCGCAGACGCGTCTGGACGACAGCCATTACCGGCCCGAAATCAGCGCGCAAGTCTATCACCGGCTGGACGCTCTCGCCCGCATGGCATTGGAGGCCGGGCAGAGCGTGATCGTGGATGCGGTTTTCCTGAAACCCGCAGAACGGGCCGCGATCGAAGCTGTGGCGGCGCGCTGTGGCGCAGGCTTCACAGGCCTCTGGCTGGAGGCGTCCCCCGCAGTGCTGGAGTCGCGTGTGACGGCGCGGCACGAAGATGCCTCTGACGCTGACGCCGATGTGGTGCGCGCGCAGTTGACCATCGACCCGGGAGAAATGGGTTGGATAGAGGTCGATGCCTCGGGGCAGGCGGCGGAGACATTGACCCATGCCCGGCGGGCGCTCAGCGGCGATGCCTCCACGAACGCGCCCTACGATGCGGCATGAGCGGGCGCTCCGGGATCCGGATCGTTCATGAAACGGCGCAGGGACGGGTGCGGCTGCACGTCGATGGGATACGCCGGTCGCCCGATCTGTGCCGACGCCTGCGGTCTCTGCTGTCGGAATGTCCGGAGTGCGATGATGTGGCGGTTCGTGCTGTGTCAGGCAGCATCGTCCTGCGCAAACAAGGGGAGGTCAGGCACGAGAGGCTGCTGACGCTCGTACAGCGAGTGCTATCCCGCGCGCTGGCCGGAGAAGAGGCCCGATCGACGCCCGCCTCCGAGGCTTCGGACCCTGCTCTGGGCCTGTCGCTACCGCAATTCGTTGAGCAGCACGGTGCCGACGCGATGCTGGGCCTGAGGGCGGAACAGGCGGCGTCGCGGCGTTTGCACTTTGGCGAAAACCGCTTGCCAGCGGAGGAAAGCCGCTCGCAACTGGGTGTTTTCATGCGTCAGTTCCAATCCCTGCCTGTCGGGATGCTGGGCGTGTCCTCTGCGGTTTCGCTGGCCAGCGGCGGCGTTGCGGACGCGATGGCGACGCTGTCGGTTGTCGCGCTCAATGCCGTCTTTGGCTACATCACCGAAGGGCAGGCGGAGGCTGCCATCGACAGCCTGATGGATGTGTCGGGAAGCAACGTGCCCGTGCTGCGCGGCGGGCAAGAGGTGCAGGTGCCGGGACGGGATATTGTCCCGGGAGACGTGCTTCTGGCGCGGCCCGGCATTCCGATCGCTGCGGACGCGCGGCTGATTTCCGATGATCGACTGATGGTGGACGAATCCGTCCTGACCGGGGAATCCGAGGCGGTGCGCAAGCGCAGCGATGCAGAGGTGGCCCCGGATGCGCCTATCGGGGCGCGGCCCAACATGCTGCACGCCGGGTCATTGGTGACCGAAGGGGCAGGGCGCGCATTGGTCGTGGCGACCGGGGCCGGGACCGCAGCCGGACGGATCGCGCTGCTCAGTGGCACGGCCGAACGGCCCCGTGCACCGGTCGAGGTGGAACTGGATGCATTGGGGGAACGTCTGGCCAAGCTGTCTTTGGCGGCCTGCGCGCTGTTCTTTGGTCTTGGCTGGGCGCGCGGGTCGGCCTTGGCCGAAATTTTCAAGGACACATTGGCGCTGGCGGTAGCGGCGGTGCCCGAAGGCCTGCCGGTGGTGGCCACCACGACCATGTCACTGGGGCTGAAACGAATGCAGAAACGCGGCATCCTCGTACGCCAGTTGAGCGCGGTCGAGGCTTTGGGCGCGATGGAGGTGATCTGCGTCGACAAGACCGGGACGCTGACGGAAAACCGCCTGTCCGTGGAATTGGCCGGGATCGGCACGCAAGAGGCCGATGATCTTGCAGGGCCGGACCTGAAACCGCTGGCCCGCGTGGCCGCCATGGCCAGTCTGGCCGAGGTCCGCGATAGCCGCGCGGTGGGGGCCTCTGCCACGGAACGCGCGCTATTGGATTTCGCCCTTTCGCACGGACAGGTACCCCTGGCCCTGCTGCGGGACGCGCCGATAGCCGCCCGGATCGACCGCAACCTGCGCCGGCCCTGGACCGGGTCGCTGCACCGCGGAGCCGACCCGCAGATGGTGGTCAAGGGCGCGCCGGAGCGTGTGCTGGAGATGTGCGACCGGGTGGTTGAGCACGGTAACCTCCGCGCCCTGAGCGAAACCGACCGCGCCAATATCCGGTCCCTGAACGACCGGCTTGCGGGCAGACCCGCGCGCGTGCTGGGCTTTGCCCAAGGTTCTTGGCCCGGCGATCCTGACGCGCCGCAGGGGCTGATCTGGCAGGGGCTGCTCGGGATGGTCGATCCGCTGCGCGCCGATGCGCCGGATTTTGTGCGCGCAATGCACCGCGCCGGGCTGCGCACCGTAATGATCACCGGCGATCAGACAGCGACTGCCCGCGCCATCGCCGAGGATCTGGATTTGTCGGCTGGAGCGCCCCTGCGGATCGTCGACGCGCCACAGCTGGGCCGGATGCCGCCCGACTTGCTGAGCGCGGTGGCGCGCGAGACGCATGTATTTTCCCGCGTCAGCGCCGAGCACAAGCAGGCCATCATCCGGGCCCTGCAACGCGGTGGCGTGGTTGTGGGCATGACCGGCGACGGGGTCAACGACAGCCCCGCGTTGAAGACCGCCGATGTTGGCATCGCCATGGGGGCCAGCGGTGCGGACCTCGCCCGTGAGGTGGCCAACGTTGTGGTGCGCGACGATGAACTGGCCACGCTGTCCGACGCGGTAGCGCAGGGACGCACGATCTATCGCAACATCCGCCGGTCGCTGGAGTTCCTGATCACCACCAACATGTCGGAGATCGCTGTCGGCATTGTCGAGGCCGCGCATGGCCCGGGTGAACTGGAAACGCCGATGGAACTCTTGTGGATCAATCTTGTCAGCGACGTTCTTCCGGGACTTGGACTGGCTCTGGCCGATCCGGACCCGGACGTATTGGATCAGCCTCCGCGCCGCCGGGATGAACCGATCATTCCGCCACAGCATTTCCGCCGGATGATGCTGGACACGTCGGGGATCTCGGCGGCGACGCTGCTGTGCCATTTCATAGGGCTTCGGCGCTATGGTCCGGGGCCGCGGACGCGCGCCATGACCTACCTGTCGCTGTCACTGGGGCAGTTGCTGTACACGCTGGTCTGTCAGCGGTCCGATGTGCGCCATCTGCGCCCCGGAAAATTGTTGGAGAACCGGGCTTTGGACAGCGCGGTTCTGGTGTCTTCGGGGCTGGCGGTGCTGCCGTTCTTCGTGCCGCCCCTGCGCCGGATGATGGGACTTGCCCCGATCGGGGCGGGCCCGGTCGCGCTGGCGTTGACGGCGACTGTCACCCCCGCCGCGTCGGTTTTGCTGCGCCGGGGAGTGGCTTTGGGACTGGACGAAGTGGAGGGCCAGCCATGAGAAATTTCGTGATGACATCGGATGCGGTGACCAAGGGCCACCCGGACAAGCTGTGTGATCAGATCAGCGACGCCGTGGTGGATGCTTGGCTGACAGAGGGCGGGCGGGCCGGGGTCAATGCGGAATGCGCGCTTGCCTCTGGCGTGGCCTTCTTGTCGGTGCGGTCGGGCATGGCTGCGCCTGTGGACGCGGCGGCGCTGGTGCGGCGTTTGGTGGCCGAGGCGGGCTATGACGGGGTGGACGAAGATAGGATGACCGTGATCCTCGATCTGGCCCGCGGCGAAGACCTGTCGCCTGAACAAATCGCCAAGGCGCGCGCGCGGCACATGGTGACGGCCATCGGCTATGCCTGCGATGGCGCTGGTGCGATGCCTGCGCCTGTCATGCTGGCGCGGGGCCTTGTGGCCGGGATGGATGCGGCGCGCGAAAGCGGGCGGCTGGGCTGGCTCCTGCCCGATGCCAAGGCGCAGGTGGCCGTCCGCTTTGAGGACCGTCGCCCGGTGGCGGTGACGGCCGTGGCGCTCAGCCTCGGGACAGTCGAAAGCATGTCTGAGCAAAGTATCGCGGCGGTCATGCGCGATGAGGTGATCGCCCGAGCCATGACGGGGCTGGACCTGCAGCCGGCCAAGGATCTGCGACTGACGGTTCAGGCGCACTCCGGGCCGGCCGGTCCGGCGGCGCATACCGGCCTGACCGGGCGCAAGACGGGCGAGGATGGCTATGGCGCCTTCGTGCGGCACAGCGGCTCTGCGCTCAGCGGCAAGGATCCCTCTCGGATCGACCGGGTTGCGGATTATGCTGCCCGATTTGCCGCGCGTGGTGTCGTCGCCGCCGGTCTGGCCCGGGAATGCGAAGTGCAGCTGTCCTATATTCCCGGAGATATCGCCCCGGCCAGCATCGAGGTGGATAGCCATGACAGTGGAACGTTGCCGGACAGCCAGATCCGGCAGCGGCTGCAAGAAAAGATGGATTTCCGTATCGGCGCCATCGCCGAGCGGTTCGGCCTGTGGGATCTGCCCGCCGCGCGCAACGGACGGTTCTACCAGCTGCTGGCGACCTATGGTCAGATCGGCCGTGAGGACCTTGAGACACCCTGGGACAGGGCGGATTTGGCCGGAGACCTGGTCTGAACGCTCAGTTACGCGCAGCGGCCAGCAGCGAATAGGCCGACAGGGCCATGGTCAGGGCCGGACCGGCCACCTTGCCACGTGCAAGCTGGATCATGGCCCCGAGTGCCAGCAGCAGGCCGATGGATGTCTTCAGGTCCAGCGCGCCCCCGGTGCGCTTGCCGATGGCCATGTCCGCCTGCAGCAGGCCAAGGTTGATCACCTGTCCGACCGGCGGCTTTTTGACCGGCGGCATCAGTTTGACCAACCCGCCCTCCTGCAGTGCCTGCAGCACGGTTTCGGCGGGCACCAGTGTATCGATTATGACGCTGGCGGTATTGGGGCGGACGCGGGTGCGCGCGACCCCTTCGACCCGCGCCAAGGCATCGGCAATGGCATTGGCCTCGGGACCCGGCGGCACGGTCAGCCGCAGGCGCAGCCGCCGCGCGGTCTGATGAGCCAGACGCGCCTTGACCGTGTAATGGACGGCATGTTCGGCCTCAGGCGGCATGGTCATCCTCGGCCGCGGCCTTGGCCGCCGCCTGGCGCTCGGCCTGCATTTCCTCGCGAAGTTCGGCCGCGATATCCTCGAAGTGTTCATAGGCCTCGGCTCCGGCCTTGCTGAATTCCTCATAGGCGGTGGTGCCGGTCCGCATTGCTGCGCGCATCAGCGGGCGGCCCGCCCGTCCGACGGCCTGCGCCACGCCCGGGATCAGCAGCACGGCGCCCGTGGCGACCAGCGCCCCCAACATGAAATTCTTGCTCATCACGATATCTCCTGTCGTTGGCTTCCGAATTGAGGGGGCTCGGTCATCGTTGCAGGACAAACGACCCCGGCGCGGCCATCAGTGGCGGCAGGCCTTTTTCAGCGCTGCCCATGGCGGGCGGGGCTGTCCGTTCGGCGCTGCTCTTGTTTGCCAGCCAGTCGAACCAGATCGGCCACCAGGACCCCTCTTCGATGTCATGGTGCCCGAGCCAGGTGTCGGGGTCCATGTATTTCCGGCCCGGCGGGCGATGGCCGTGCCGGAAATGCCGATGGCCGTGACCGGGGACGCTCAGCACGCCGCTGTTGTGTCCGCCCGAGGTCAGCACAAATTGGAGGTCGGCGTTGGTGAAAAGCGCCGTCTTGTAAACCGAACGCCATGGCGCGATGTGATCCTTTTCCGTGCCAAGCACGAAAAAGGGCGCGGTGATGTCCTTGAGCGCGATGACCCGCCCCTCGACCGAAAAGCGCCCGGCGGTCAGCCGGTTTTCCAGAAACAGCCCGCGCAGGTATTCCGAGTGCATCCGGTAGGGCATCCGCGTGGCATCGGCGTTCCAGGCCGACAGGTCGAACATCACTTCCTCTTCGCCCAGTAGATACCGGCGCAACAGGCGGCTCCAGACCAAATCGCGTGAGCGCAGCACCTGAAAGGCCCCGGCCATCTGCGGCCCGTCCAGATAGCCTTTGGCCCACATCATGTCCTCCAGATAGGTGATCTGGCTGTCATCGACGAACAGCATCAGTTCGCCTGCCTCGGAGAAATCCGTCTGCCCGGCCAGCAGGGTGATCGAGGCCAGCCTGTCATCCCCGTCCTGCGCCAGCGCAGCCGCGGCGATGGCAAGGATCGTCCCGCCAAGGCAATAGCCGCAGGCATGCACCTTTGGCGCCTCAGTGATCGTCTGGACCGCCTCCAAGGCCTCTATCACTCCGCGGCGTCGGTAATCTTCGAGAGCAAGGTCACGCTGGTCGGCGGTCGGATTGCACCACGAGATGACAAAGACGGTGAACCCCTCGGCCACCAGATGCGCGATCAGCGATTTTTGCGGGCTGAGATCCAGAATGTAGTATTTCATGATCCATGCCGGGACGATCAGGATCGGCTCTGCCTGCACCGTTTTTGTCTGTGGGGCGTATTGGATCAGTTCGAACAGGTCGTTGCGATAGACCACCTGACCCGGTGTCACGGCCAGATCCTTGCCCACTTCGAACCCCGCTTTGGGCGGGGCGCGGTCCAGCGTCACCGTGCGGGCGATATCCTCGGCCAGATGCTTTGCGCCTTTGAAGAAATTCATCCCGCCGGTTTGCAGCGTGCGTTCCACCACCTCTGGGTTGGTCAGCGGGAAATTCGATGGCGCCATCATGTCGAGCGCCTGACGCGCCATGAAATGCACCCGGTCGGCGTTGATCTTGCGCATGCCGCGGATTTCCGAGGTCGCCTCGCTCCACCACTGTTCCTGGGCCAGAAAGCCCGTCTTCAAGATCCGGAACGGCGGCAGCGCCCAGCCGGGATGGTCGAACCGATGATCGCCCGGACCGGGCTGCGGCGCGCCGCTCTGTTTGATAAACGACAGGGTGGCCTCTCCCGCGATCCGGACCGCCTCTTGTGACAGGGCTGTTATCCGGCCGGGCGCATGGCCGAGGTGGGACATCCAATCCATCCACGCCGCGTTGGCCGCATGGGGCGACACGCCGCCGGTAAACCGGGCGCTGGAGGCGCGGAGTGCACGGTCAAGCGTGCTGCTGTCTATCTGGTCCATTTCTTGCGGTTCCCTCGCACGTTCCGTGGGGCAGGTGAGTCGGTTGAGACCCTATGCGCTGTGGCGCGAATTCCCGATGACGTGGATCAAACCGCCCAGCCAAAGTGCCGGTGCTTGACGTGGGTCAAGTCAACCGGTCTGTGGCTGGGCTAGGGTGGCCGTGGAAAAACGCGCACCTTTCTGACAGATATGGCGAACAGGCGAGGACCAGCATGACGGCGGACACCGGCGTGACGAGCTATGGATTGACCTCCGCGCAGGCGGCACAACGTCTTGCGGAGATCGGGCCGAACCAGTTGGCCGAAAAGAAACCTGTCTCTCGCTGGACGATTCTGGCCCGGCAATTCACCAGCCTGCTGATCCTGATGCTGATCGCTGCTGCGGTGATCGCCGCAGCGATGGGCGAGATGGTGGATGCCGTGGCCATCGTGCTGGTCGTGCTGTTGAACGGCGCGCTGGGCTTTGTGCAGGAGTGGCGGACCGAAACCGCCATCGCCGCGCTCAAGAACATGCTGGCGACAGAGGCGCGGGTGGTGCGCGACGGCCGCCAGATGATGATCGACACGCGCCAGATCGTGCCCGGAGACCTTGTGATCCTCGACAGTGGCGACAAGGTTCCGGCGGACCTCGTGTTGACCTCAGGCATGCGCCTGAAGGTGGACGAAAGCGTCCTGACCGGTGAGTCCGTGCCCGTCGACAAGATCATGGGGGCGGGTGATGTTCCGCTGTTCATGGGCTCCAACGTGGTGGCGGGCCGCGCCGAAGGCGTGGTGCGTGCCACCGGGACGCGGACCGAGTTTGGACATATCGCCGAGATGACCGCCTCGATCGATGTTGGACAGACCCATCTGCAGCAGCAATTGGCCCGGTTGGCCCGCCTGTTGGGTGGTATGGCCTTGGCATTGGCGGCGCTGGTGCTGGTGACGGGCCTGTTCGTCGGTCGCCCATTGGAAGAGATGTTCCTGACCTCCATCGCGCTGGCGGTGGCGATGGTGCCCGAGGGTCTGCCCGCGGTGGTGACGATCACGCTGGCGCTTGGTGCATCTGCCATGCTGCGCCGGCATTCCCTTGTGCGGCGATTGCAGGCGGTCGAGACGCTGGGCGCTGCGACGGTGATCTGCACCGACAAGACCGGCACGCTGACCGAAAATGCCATGACGGTTACCCGCGTCTGGATGCCGGCGCGGGCCTATGAGGTGACTGGAACGGGATATGACCCCTCTGGACACATCTCGGTTGAGGGGGGACGGGTGCGGGCGGCGGATGATCCGCGACTGGCCGAATTGATCGACGTGGCCCTGTCCTGCAACCATGCTGAACTGGCCCATCGCGATGGCGGTTGGCGCATGGTGGGCGACCCGACCGAAGGGGCCCTTGTAACGCTGGGATTCAAGGCATGGGCACCGCTGCCGGACCCGGTGGACCGGCTGGCCGAGATTCCCTTTGACGCCGAACGAAAACGTATGAGCGTGGTCATGCGCCGCACGCAGGGCCTGATGCAGATGGTCAAAGGCGCGCCGGAATCCGTGCTGGACGTCTGCGACCGGGTCCAAGGCCCGGAAGGCGCCCCCGAACCGCTGACCAGTGCTATTCGGGAAGAGATCGAGAAAGCGGCGGAAGAGATGGCCTCGGACGGGCGCCGCCTGCTGGCCATGGCGCAGCGCCTGGTCGATGATCCACAATCGGCGGAAGAAGGCCTGATCTTTCTGGGCCTCGTCGGCATGATCGATCCGCCGCGCCCCGAGGTGAAACAGGCGGTCGACCTGTGCCGCCGCGCGGGCATCCGCGTGGTCATGATCACCGGCGATGCACCGCTGACCGGCGGTGCCATCGCGCGCGAGATCGGGTTGCAGGTGGACAGGGTGCTGACCGGGGTGGATCTTGACGCTCTGTCGGACGAAGACCTGGAAACGGTGCTGGACGGCGATACGCATTTCGCGCGCACCGCACCGGCGCACAAGATGCGGCTGGTCGAGGCGCTTCAGCGTCGCGGCAACCTTGTGGCGATGACCGGCGACGGCGTGAACGATGCCCCGGCGCTGCGGCAGGCTGACATCGGCATCGCGATGGGCCAGCGCGGCACGGATGTGGCCAAGGATGCCAGTGATCTGGTCCTTCTGGACGACAATTTCGCCACCATCGTCGGCGCCGTCGAAGAGGGACGCCGCCAGTTCGCCAACATTCAGCGGTTTGTCCGCTACCTGCTGTCCTCCAACGCGGGCGAGGTGGTGGCGATTGTCATCAACCTGTTCCTTGGCGGTCCGCTGATCTTTCTGGCGACGCAGATCCTGTGGATGAACCTTGTCACGGATGGGGTGACGGCGGTTGCGCTGGGGATGGAAAAGGCAGCTCCCGATCAGATGGATCAGCCGCCAGTGCCCAAGGATCACCCGATCCTCGATATGACGGGACTGGCCATGATCGCCTGTTTCGGCATCTACACCGGCGGGGCCAGCCTCTGGCTGTTTTACGGCCACATGGCCGAGGGCGAAGACCTTGCCCGCACGATGGCCTTTACCGGAATGGTGCTGTTCGAAAAGGTCAGTGTCTTTGCTTTCCGGTCTTTCCGCCTGCCGCTGTCGCGGATTGGCTATCTGTCGAACCGGCCGCTGCTGATCGCCTTTTCCGCGACCATGGGGATGCAGGTCGCGGCGGTCTACTGGCCACCGTTGCAGCGCCTGTTGCACACGGTTCCCCTGAACTGGGAACAGCTGGGGCTGCTGGGCGCGCTGGCTCTGCCGCTGGTCGTTGTGCCTGAACTGGTGAAAATCGCCACCTCGGCCCGGACAAAGGGGACATCGCGCGCAGAACGGGGTCTTGCTGCGACAAAGCACTAGCCGCCCCTTGCCGCTGTCCATCGAAGTCAGGCACAAGGCGGACGGCGGGCGGGCGTGTCGGGGCAGGTGGCCCCCCTGTCCGGGACGAGGTTCGAAACGAGAGGCGCGCGGGCTGACATGACGACAGAAACGGGCAAATCCAGTTGCTGCGCACCCGCGCGACAGGGCCAGGGCCCATCCGGTGCCCGCTTTGCACCCGATGCGCGGGAAAGCGATCCGCCGGAGCGGGTGCAGATCCCGGGCGGTCGCGGGCTGATCGGCACCGACCATCCGGAATTGCCGGTGGATGGCGAAGGCCCTCTGCGGCAGGTCCGTGTGAAGCCCTTTGCCATGGACGCCACAACCGTCACCAACACCCGCTTTCGCCAGTTTGCAGAGGCGACGGGCTATGTCACCGATGCCGAACGTCTGGGCAATTCCTTCGTCTTCATTCACCTGCTGCCCAAGGACATGCCGCCGACCCAGGCCGTGGCCGCCGCGCCGTGGTGGCGGGTGATCGAGGGGGCGACATGGGCGGAACCTTTGGGGCCGGGCTCTGCCGCCGAATGCCTGCCGGATCATCCCGTGGTGCATGTCAGCTGGAATGATGCGCAGGTCTTTGCCCGTTGGGCGGGCGGGCGTCTGCCGACAGAGGCAGAGTGGGAACATGCCGCGCGCGGCGGTCTGGGGGACGTGCGTTTTCCCTGGGGCGATCAGGAACCCGACGACACGGATTTCTTTCCCTGCAACATCTGGCAGGGGCAGTTTCCGGACGTGAACCTGAAACTGGACGGTTGGATGGCCACGGCCCCGGCACGGTCCTTTGAGCCCAATGGCTATGGCCTGTACCACATGGTCGGCAACGTCTGGCAATACACGGCCCAGCCGTTCAAGGTGCGGTCGCTGAAAAAGGCGGTGAAACGGGCGCACGCGGACAAGGCGGGATACAAGCTGGCCAAGGGCGGGTCGTTCCTGTGTCACGCAAGTTATTGCTATCGCTACCGTATCGCTGCCCGCACGGGATCGACGCCGGACAGCACCACCTCTCATCAGGGGATCCGGCTGGTCTATGACGCCTAGCGCTTGCAGGCGCAGGCGATGTCAGCGGCGGTTCTCTTTCCCATACCAGGTGGGGTGAAAGTGCGTCATTGCAGCGGGCGGCAGCTTTGATACCTAGGCAAACGCCCGCGAATGATCCGGAAAGGCCAGCCCCAGATGCCCAGCACACCCGCCCAGAACAAGGCCAACGCCATGGCCTTCTACGACATGATGTTCAACAAATGTCAGCCGCGCGCTGCGATCGAGCAGTTCGCCGGAGAGGTCTACATCCAGCACAACCCGCATGTGTGCGACGGCAAAGAATCCTTCATCGCCTATTTCGACCGCATGGCCGCCGAATACCCCGGCAAGTCGGTGACCTTTAAACGGGCGATTGCCGAGGATGACCTTGTGGTGCTGCATTGCCATCAGCTCTGGCCGGGCAGCGACGATTACGCCGGGATCGACATCTTTCGGTTTGATGATAACGGCAAGGTGGTCGAGCATTGGGACGTCCTGCAGGTCATCACCGCAGACTCCGCCAACAACAACGGATTGTTCTGAACGGACGCCCCACCGCGCCATTCGGACCCCCGCCGGTTTGCCGGACAGCTTGCCCTCCGCTGCCAGCGATCGCGCCTCGGTCGCGATAACCTCCTGAACGATCCTTGCCGCAGGCAGAAAGCCTGCGGTCGGGCTGGGCGACGTCCAATGCGCGCGAAGCAGACGACATCGACCCCTGGCGGCAGATGGCAAGGGTCTGTTTGAGCAGGCGGGGGCGCATGCAGAGCTATAACCCAATATATATAGCGAACATATGGAACTAATATATCCGTGTCTGTGCGCGCTCGGCTATGCTCTTTCCATTCGACTTTGTCGAACCTTGGGAGGACAAATGAAAACGCTCATCGCCACCGTAGCTGCGGTGCTTCTTTCCGCATCCGGCGCACTTGCCGACTAGGCGCCTTCTGGTCCGATCAAGGTTCAGATCGGGTTTGCAGCGGGCGGCGGCGCGGTGATGGCACGGTCGGTCAAGGAAGCTGCGGTGGATGGGCTGACCATCGGTGTCGGCATCACCGACACCTTTGCAAATGGCGTGCTGTCCGCGCGAGATCCCGGTTGCGGTGTCGAGGATTTCGACTTTCTGTCGACCATCGCCGGCACCCAGATCGGCATCGTCGCCAAGTCCGACCGCGGCTGGAAGACAATGTCCGACGTGATCGCCGCGGCGAAGGCTGGCGAAATGATCTCTTTCGGGGCCATGACCCCGCGTCTGGCGGATGGCGCCTATTACATCGGCAAGGTCAACGATGTCGATTTCAACATCGTCTCCGGCTACAAGGGCGGCAAGGCGGTCCTCAACGCGATCAACGCCGAGGATGTGGACATCGGCTGGGTGGCCGGTCCGCAAGCCGCGGGCGTTCTTTCCGGTGACCTTGTGAACCATTGTCAATGGTGAGAGCCAGCCGCTGAAAGTCTCGCCCGGCGCGCAGGAACTCAGCGAGATCGGTGTTGAATTCTCGTTTGGCGTCGCCTTCGTGGCGATGGCCCCCGCCGGTCTGCCGCAGGACGCCCGCGATGCACTGAGCGACGCCATCGCCTCTGTTATTCAGAACAAAGGCAGCAAGTCCAACGCCTTCATCAACCGGGTCTTTTCGCTGAAGGTCGCGACCGGCGCGGATGAAAGGGCCTATGTGACAAATACCTGTCTGACGCGCAGGCCCTGATGGACGCCACGGCCGAGTAATCCCCACCACAACCTAGTGAAGACGTACCAGACGGGGGCAAAGCCATGAATCGCCGAGCATACTTGCGCGACATCGCGGTCAGCCTGACGGAAATCGGCTTTGCCCTTGCCGCTCTGGTCGTCTGGGTCCCGATGGACGTGGACACGGGCGTGATCGATGTCTGGCGTCGAAGCGTGCGGATCGGCGACGCCATGCTGCCTGTCTTTGCGGCGGCGGGTGTCCTGATTTCCGCAGCGGCGATCGGACTGCGCACACTGCTGTGCGGGTCCGGGGATACGCCGGGCGTGATCGATCTCCGATTTCTCCTTTGGCTGGCGGTGGTCATGGCGGTCAGCCTTGGCCTGATGATGACCTCCGGGCCTGTCTTGGCTTGGATCGTCTCGGGCGGAGAGACGCCGTACCGGTTTCTGCTGGCGCAGGCACCTTGGAAATATCTGGGCTTTCTGCCGGGCGTCACGGTGCTGACCTATGGGTTGATGGCGCTGGCCGCGCATCGTCCGACATGGCGGCTGGCGGCGCTGGCCTTTGTGGCCACTCTGATCATTGCGCTGCTCTACGATCTTCCTTTCGACACCCTGCTCTTGCCGCCGAACGGTGATTTCTGATGGGTGTTCTGGAATACATCCTTGCCGGGGTCGCAGAGGCGTTCCTGGGCAATCCCGCGCTGGTTCTGGGGCCCATCGTGCTGTCCTGGCCGGTGATCCTCGTGGCGCTGGGGTTCTTCATCGGCGTGCTGATCGGCGCGATGCCGGGCCTGTCCGGGCCATTCGCGATGGCGCTGGCCTTGCCGATCCTGATCTCGATCTTCGGCTTTACCCCGGACGCGCTCTTGCCCGTGCTTGGCTTCCTCGTCGGGGTGATGAAGGGCGCGACCGTGGGCGGGGCGGTGCCCGCGATCCTCTGTTCAACACGCCCGGCACGCCGGATGCCTTCATGACCACGCTGGACGGCCACCCGATGGCGCAGAACGGGCAGGGAGGCAAGGCGCTGCGCGTGGCGCATTTCGCATCCGTCAGCGGGGATACATTCTCCGACATCGTGCTGTTCGTCTGCGCGCCCTTTCTTGCCATCAGCATCGAGGCCTTCCTTGGCCTGCCGGAAAAGGCCGCGCTGATGATCCTGTCGCTGTCCTTTGTCGCGGTGGTCGTGGGCAATGACACGTGGAAAGGGCTGCTGGCCGCGTGCCTCGGGTTGTTCGCGGCCTCTATCGCAACCGGGACCGACACCTATCCTCGCCTGTCGATGGGCAGCGATGTACTGGCCACCGGTCTGCCAACCATCGCCGTGGTCATCGGCCTGTTGGTGGTGGGGGAGATATTCGTCAGCCTGCAAGAGATGTGGCTGTCCAAGCGCGACCGGCAGAAACCGGCCGAACAGCCCGCACCGGGGGACTCGACGCTCAGCATGGGGGAGAGTCGCAAACTGCAGCCCCGATCGGCGTGTCCGAATATCCCGTTCATCGCCACCAAGCCGCGCTGGGCCTATGAAATGGCGACCGGCCCGGCATTGAGTTTCGGCAACGTGGTCGGCCATGCCAAGGGCGTCGATGATCTTGCCAGCCTGCTGACCTGGGCCGCCGAGATGGTCGATCCCGCGCTGGACTGGGACGACTTCGAGTGGATCCGAAAGGAATGGAGCGGGCCGGTGATCCTGAAGGGGATCATGGATGTCGAGAACGAAAAGATCGCTGCCGACTTGGGGATCGAAACCATCGCCGTGTCGCGCTATGGCGGGCGCCGACAGGACGGCGCGGGCAGTTCCATTGCCCTGCTGCCGCAGATCGCGGATGGGGTGGGTGACCGGGTAGAGCTGATGCTGGATTCGGGCGTGCGCACGGGCATGGACGTCTCCCGCGTCGATTGACCCCGTCTCAGCGGCCCTGCAGCACGTCCTGCCACTCGGGGTGCCGCTGGATCTGTGCCTTGGCAAAGGGGCAGAGCGGCACCACCTTGCGCCCTTCGGTTCGGGCGTCCGTGATCGCCCGTTCGACCAGCGCCTGACCAGCCCCACGCCCGCGCAGGGCGTCGGGTACTTCTGTGTGGTCGATGATGATCGCAGACGAGCCAAGCCGCGAATAGGTCAGTTCGGCCCTGTGCCCGTCGATGGTCAGCACGTAGCGGCCCTTGCTGTCGGTTTCCTCGCGCCTGATGTCAGGGGCGCTCATGCGGCCTGTTCCTTGTCCAGATGTTCCAGAATGCGGGCGTAATTCTCTTCGCCCTGCGCGCCGACCACCAGATGCTGCCTGGCAAAGATCATCGCCGGAACGCCCGTGATCCCGCGCGAGGTCCAGAATTGTTCCTTCTGGCGCACACTGTCGGCACGGTCCCCGCTGTCCAGCATGGCAAGCGCCGCGTCGCGCTCCAACCCGATTTCGGCTGCGACATCGGCCAGCACACCCGGATCGGCGATATTCTCCCGCCAGGTGAAAAAGGCGGCGAACAGCGCCATCTTGGCCGCGTGCCCCTTGCCCTGTTCCGTCGCCCAATCGATCAGCTGATGAGCGCGAAACGTGTTCCACATCCGCATGTCATCCGCATAATCAAAGGTGAACCCCAGCGCCGCGCCCATCTCGGTCAGCCGCTCTCGCGCCTGGCGCGACTCCTCGGCCGTTGTACCGTATTTTGCGGCCAGATGCTCGCGCAGGTCCTCGCCTTCGTCCGCCATACCGGGGTTCAGTTCGAACGGGTGCCAGAAAACCTCGATCTCGATCCCTGTGTCCGCAGAGGCCTTTTTTAGCTGGTGATAGCCGATCGCACACCATGGGCAGACGACGTCCGACACGATGTCCACACGGATGGGGGCGGGGGTGCTCATGATCTCTGTCCTTGTCCTGTTCGGCACCGTTGCCGGTGCCGTCGCCCGACAGAGATAGGGCGCATGCTCCCCTGACAAAAGGTGCGGGGCGCGCAACCGTCATCCGTAGCGGGCGGAGCTACTGGCCGCGCACCTCGCGCACCCATGCCACAATCTGGCGGCGGGCGTCGTCATCCATGTCGATGGCATTGGGGGGCGGCATCGCGTGGGTCCGTCCGGCCTGCAAATAGATCTGGTCCGCATGGCGGGCGACATCGGCCTCGGTTTCCAGCACCACGCCCTTGGGCGGCCACATCAGCCCCTCCCATGACGGCTCACGCGCGTGGCACATGGAACAGTTGCCAACCACCGCGTAATAGGCATCCTCGAAACCCTCGGCAGAGGCGTATTTCTGTTCATAAGGCGTCAGGGCGCGCGCCTCGCTTTCCTCGTAGCTGTCCATGCCGGAAGCCGTCGACAGCCACGCGATCACGATCATGATCCCCACCGTCACCGGCCATGTCCACATCGGCCCTGTGCCGGTCTTGTGCATGGTGTTGAAGTAATGGCGGATGGTCACCCCTGTCAGGAAGATCAGGCAGGCGATGATCCATGCATACTGCGTGGCAAAGGCCAGCGGGTAGTGGTTCGACAGCATCAGGAACACCACCGGCAAGGTCAGGTAGTTGTTGTGGGTCGACCGCAGCTTGGCAATCTTGCCGTATTTCGCATCCGGCGTCCGCCCGGCCTTCAGGTCCGCCACCACGATCCGCTGGTTCGGCATGATCTGAAAGAAGACGTTGGCCGTCATGATCGTGGCGGTAAAGGCGCCCAGATGCAGCAGCGCCGCGCGACCGGTGAAGATCTGGTGATAGCCCCAGCTCATCACCACAAGGATCGTGAACAGCAGCAGCATCAAGAGGGTGGGCGTTTCGCCCAGCTTGGATTTGCACATGAAATCATAAGCCAGCCAGCCGATGGTCAGCGACCCACCGGAGATCAGGATACCTTGCAACAGGCTCAGATCCGCCTTGGTCGGGTCCAGCAGGTAGAGTTCCCCGCCGACCCAATAGATGATCATCAACAGCGCCGCACCTGACAGCCATGTCGAATAGCTCTGCCATTTGTGCCATGTCAGGTGCTCCGGCATCCGGGCGGGGGCGACCATATATTTTACGGTGTGATAGAACCCGCCGCCATGCACCTCCCATTCTTCGCCAAACGCACCCTCGGGCAGATCGGGGTTCGGCTTCAGCATCAGGTCGAGCGCGATGAAGTAGAACGATGCGCCGATCCACGCCATCGCCGTGACGACGTGCAGCCAGCGGACGGAAAAGGCGATCCAGTCCCAGATTATTGCCAGATCATACATGGCGTGCCTCCAAAGAATCGTGGTTTCGGGCAGACTAGGCGCGCACCATTTGTTCTGCTATCGCTGCCAAAAGCCAAGCTGCATCAAAAAAAACAAAAGAATGTCCTACCTCGACAACATTCGCACCTTTGTCCGTGTCTACGAATTGGGCAGCATGTCCGCCGCAGGCCGCGATTTGCGGATTTCGCCGGCGGTGACATCTTCGCGGATTTCGCAACTGGAGGAGCATCTGGGCGTGCGGCTGTTTCAGCGCACCACGCGCAGCCTGACCCCGACAGAGCAGGGGCAATCCTTCTATCGCGGGGCGACGGATATCCTTGATGCGGTGGAAAGCGCCGAGGCGCAGATCGTCAATATCACCGAAAACCTCAAGGGGTCGCTCTATGTGGCAGCACCCTTGGGCGTCGGTCGGCGGTTGATCGCGCCGCAGGTGCCTGATTTTCTGAAGGAATATCCAGAGGTCAGCGTGCGTCTGCGCCTCACGGACCGGCGCGTGGACCTGACGACAGAGGGGCTGGATCTTGCGTTTTTCCTGGGCCAGCCAGAGGACAGCAACCTGCGCATCCGCAAGATCGCGGATGTGGAAAGGGTGCTTTGCGCGGCTCCTGACTATATCGCGGCGCGCGGGATGCCCAAGGACGGGGATGAGTTGATCGCCAAGCGGCACGAATGCCTCAGCCTGCGGTTTCCCGGCGCGACGGAATTCCAGTGGCGGCTATCGACGGCGGAAGGGCCAAAGCGTTTTCGCGTCTCGGGCCGCTACGAGTCCGATGACGGCGATGTGCTGACCGATTGGGCGCTGGCGGGCCACGGGATCGCGATGAAACCGGTGTTTGAGATCGCCGAGCATCTGAACAACGGCGCGCTGATCCCGGTCGCGGTGGATACCCCGCCCGAACCGATCCAGATGGCCTGTCTGTTCACCCACCGGCGCAGGCAGGACCCCAAGACGCGGTTGTTCATGGAATTCATGGTCGAGCGCATTGCCTCGACGATCCGTGCCACCGAACGACCGCGCCCGTAACGCTCAGCTGCCGCGGTAGGTAGAGTAGCCGAACGGCGACAGCAGCAGGGGCACATGATAATGCGACTGTTCCGACATGCCGAAGCGGATCGGAATCACATCCAGAAAACGCGGATCTTCCGGCGCAATGCCGCAGGCGTCCAGATAGGCACCTGCATGAAAAATAAGCTCATACTCGCCAATCTGGAACTGATCGGCAGGCAGGATCTGTTCATCCGTGCGGCCATCTTCATTGGTGGTCAGCGTCTTGAGCAGCCTGCGGCCCGTTCCCTCGATCCGGAAAAGCTCGATCTTCAGTCCCTCTGCGGGGCAGCCGCGCGCGGTGTCGAGCACATGAGTGGTCAGGTAGCCGGTCATTTTCAAAGCCTCCGCTATGGTCTGCGCGTTTTCTAGACGCGACGGAGGGCGTAGGACAAAGCCGGACTCACAAGATAGTCCTTTCTTGTTTTTTTGAAAAACAGGCGGGATTTTCTGGATTATGCATTGGGCAACCGAAGAGGAACCAAAGTTGAAACGCTATCCACGCGACATGAGAGGCTACGGCGCGGACGTTCCGGCGGCCAACTGGCCGAACGGGGCAAAGATCGCCGTGCAGATCGTCCTCAACTACGAAGAGGGCGGCGAGAACAACATCCTGCACGGGGATGCAGCGTCAGAGGCTTTCCTGTCAGAGATTACCGGCGCGGCGGCCTGGCCCGGGCAGCGGCACTGGAACATGGAAACGATCTATGAATATGGCAGCCGCGCCGGGTTCTGGCGGGTGCACCGCCTGCTAAAGGATCTGCCAATCACCGTCTACGGTGTGGCCACCGCGCTGGCCCGCGCGCCGGAACAGGTAAAGGCCATGCAAGCCGCAGGCTGGGAAATCGCCAGCCACGGTTTGAAGTGGATCGAGCACAAGGACATGGACCCGGAAGAGGAACGCGCCCAGATCCGTGAGGCGATCCGGCTGCACACAGAGGTGACGGGCGCCGCACCGCGTGGCTGGTACACCGGGCGCTGTTCGATGAATACTGTGGACCTTGCCGCCGAAGAGGGTGATTTCGCCTATGTCGCAGACAGTTACGCCGATGACTTGCCCTATTGGGTGAAGGCGGGCGGCAAGGATCAGTTGATCGTGCCTTACACCATGGACTGCAACGACATGCGGTTTGCGATACAGGCGGGCTTTACCAACGGCGACCAGTTCGAAAGCCATCTGCGCGACAGTTTCGACATGCTCTATGCCGAAGGTCAGGCAGGCGCGCCCAAGATGCTGTCCATCGGGCTGCACTGTCGTCTGGTGGGGCGACCGGGCCGCGCGATGGCGCTGAAACGCGCGCTGGAACACATGGCATCGCATGAGGGCGTCTGGTTCGCCACCCGCGAACAGATCGCCGATCACTGGGCAATGCAGCATCCGCCCGCGTCCCGCACGCGCCCGTCCGAAATGGAACGGGAGAGTTTTGTCGCCGCCTTCGGTGGCATCTTTGAACACAGCCCGTGGATCGCCGAGGGCGCCCATGATCTGGAACTGGGCCCGCATCACGACAGCGCGGTGGGCGTGCACAACGCGCTGGCGCGCGTCTTCCGCTCAGCCTCCGAGGAACAGCGCCTTGGCGTGCTGACCGCGCACCCCGATCTGGCGGGCAAGCTGGCCGCTGCAGGCCGCCTGACGGCTGAGTCCACGGCCGAACAGGCGGGGGCGGGGCTGGACATGCTGACGGATGAGGAGCGCGAGACCTTTCAGAAGCTGAACGCCGATTACGTCGCGCGCCACGGTTTTCCTTTCATCATCGCGGTCAAGGACAATACCAAATCCAGCATCCTCGACGCCTTTCAGCGCCGTATCGGCAATGACCGCGCCACCGAATTCGCCGAGGCCTGCCGTCAGGTGGAACGCATCGCCGAACTGCGCCTGATCGAGAAGCTGGGCGCATGAGCGGGACCATCACGCTGCGCCCGCTGACGGCAGAGGCGTTCAAACCCTTTGGCGATGTTCTGGACACCCAAGGGGCGCCCGACAAGCTGATCAATCAGGGGCTTTGTGGCCGATACCATGACCGCGCCACCCTGGACTTTGCCGATGGCCGCGCCGGGATCAGCCTGTTCAAGGCCGAGCTGCGAACGCTGCCCCTGACGCTGGAGATGATGGAGCGCCATCCGCAGGGATCACAGGCCTTCATTCCGATGTGCATGGAGGCATTTGTGGTCATCGTTGCCGAAGATGCAGGCAACCGCCCCGGCCAGCCAATGGCCTTTGTCACGCAACCCGGGCAGGCGATCAATTTCCACCGCAACACTTGGCATGGCGTCCTGACCCCGATCCGCGGGTCCGGGCTGTTCGCCGTGGTGGACCGTATCGGCGCTGGGGACAACCTCCAGGAACACTGGTTCGAAACCGCTTACCAGGTGGTGGAGGGCTGACGACCCGGGCCTCCGGGAGGAGCGGTGGCCCAAATGAACAGCTATGAGGGGAGATATGAATGGCTGACGTATCCATCGGAACGCCAGCGCAGTTGCGCGATCCGGATTACACACCACCCATCGCCAAGGCGGTGCCGCTGGGCATCCAGCACGTGCTGGCGATGTTCGTGTCAAACGTCACACCTGCAATCATCGTCTGCGGCGCGGCAGGCTTCGGCTTTGGCTCCAACAGCCCCGACTTCCCGCAGATGATCTACATGATCCAGATGTCGATGTTCTTTGCTGGCATCGCCACGCTGTTTCAGACCATCGGTGTCGGCCCGGTGGGCGCGCGGCTGCCGATCGTGCAGGGGACATCCTTTGCCTTCATCCCGATCATGATCCCCTTGGTGGCGGGCAAGGGCGTTGATGCCATTGCCGTGCTGATGGGCGGCATTCTTGTCGGCGGTATCTTTCACGCCACGCTGGGCCTCTTTATCGGCAAGATCCGCTTTGCGCTGCCGCCGCTGGTCACCGGCCTTGTGGTCACCATGATCGGGCTGGCGCTGGTCAAGGTCGGCGTCCAGTATGCCGCTGGCGGTGTGCCCGCGATGGATCAGCCGGAATACGGCTCTGCCATCAACTGGTTCATGGCCGGCACGGTGATCGTCGTCACGCTGGGGCTAAAGTTCTTTGCCCGCGGGATGCTGTCCGTCTCCGCCGTTCTCGTCGGTCTGCTGGTGGGCTATGCCGTGGCCTTCGCGCTGGGGCAGGTGAACCTTGGCAACGTGGGGCAGGCCGCGCCGTTTGCCCTTCCGAACCCGCTGCATTTCGGGCTGGAATTCTCGGTTGCCGCGATTGTCGGATTCTGCCTGATGTCCTTCGTCTCGGCGGTTGAAACCGTGGGCGACGTGTCCGGCATCACCAAGGGCGGCGCGGGCCGCGAGGCCACCGACAAAGAGATCCAGGGCGCGACCTTTGCCGACGGGATCGGCACTGCGATTTCCGGCCTGTTCGGCGCGCTGCCGAACACCTCGTTCAGCCAGAACGTCGGCCTGATCGCCATGACCGGCGTCATGAGCCGCCACGTCGTCACCATCGGCGCAATCTTCCTGATCATCTGTGGGTTGATCCCCAAGATCGGCGCGGTGATCTCGTCGATCCCGATCGAGGTACTGGGCGGCGGTGTGATCGTCATGTTCGGCATGGTCGTGGCTGCCGGTATCTCGATGCTGTCGGATGTGACCTGGAACCGCCGCAACATGGTGATCTTTGCCATTGCCCTGTCGCTGGGTCTGGGGCTGCAACTGGAACCGAACGCCCTGCAATATCTGCCCGGCACGCTGAAGGTCTTGGCCACCTCGGGTATCCTGCCCGCGGCCCTGATCGCCATCGTGCTGAACCTCGTCCTGCCAGAGGAACTGTCGGACGAGGCGACCGAGGAGGTCTCTGGCGGTTTGGCCGGCCACGGCCACGGATCTCTGGCCCGCGACGATCACGCGTGAGCCACGGCCCCGGCGCGTGGACCGCCTCGGGGACAAATGGAAAGGCGGTGCAGAGGATGCACCGCCTTTTTTATGCGTGAACCGGCTCGGGTTGGCGTGCCGTGCATTTGGTATCGGGCGGCGCATCATTGCCCGGCTGATCCCCGACTTTGTCGAACAGCACCCGGAAATCCAGACGCGCATGTCGGACCGCAAACTGAAACCGCCTCCGGCGGGGGGGCGGCTGTGACGTTGGAATGCTCAGTCGTGGATTACTCTGCCGCCTTCAGCCGCGCATGGCGGCTGTGCGTGGCGATGCCCGGACGCAGGGCCATGTGGCGATTGACGTCCTTGTAGAGCAGATAGCGGAACCGGCCCGGCCCGCCCGCGTAACAGGCCTGCGGGCAGAAGGCGCGCAGCCACATGTAATCGCCCGCCTCGACCTCGACCCAATCGGTGTTCAGCCGGTAAACCGCCTTGCCCTCAAGTACATAAAGCCCGTGCTCCATCACGTGGGTCTCAAGAAAGGGGATCACCGCGCCGGGTTCCAGCGTGACGATGGTAACATGCATGTCGTGGCGCAGGTCCGCAGGGTCCACAAAGCGGGTCGTCGCCCATTTGCCATCCGTGCCGGGCATCTCGGTCGGGGTGATGTCATTCTCGTTCAGGATCAGCACGTCCGGCGTGTCCAGCCCCTCGACCGACTCATAGGCCTTGCGCACCCAATGAAACCGCAGGGTCTCGTCGCCTCGATTGTGCAGGGTCCAGCCGCTCGACGGGGGCAGGTAGGCATAGCCGCCCGGCGTCAGGACATGGGTTTCTCCCCCCACGGCCAGCGTCGCTTCACCCTCGACCACGAACAGCACGCCTTCGGCCTCCGGGTCTGTTTCGGGCCGGTCGGACCCGCCGCCGGGCTGCACCTCCATGATGTATTGCGAAAACGTCTCGGCAAATCCGCTAAGCGGGCGCGAGATGACCCACAGCCGCGTGTCGGTCCAGAAGGGTAGAAAGCTGGTCACGATGTCCCGCATCGTGCCCTTGGGGATCACGGCGTAGGCCTCGGTAAAGACCGCGCGATCCGTCAGCAACTGATCCTGACCGGGGTGCCCCCCGTGCGGCGCGAAATATTTGGTGCTCATGCAGGCTCCTGAAACGGCAGAGGCAGGGTTTCCCCGAATATGCGGCGCAAAGCGGGCTTGGACCACCACAAATCAGGCAACAACTCTTTTCCGGTCAATTTGAAAATCGGCGATGACCTTAGCCAAGGCCGAAAAGGCGGATGTCCCGTGCGTGGGCCGGGATGGTCAGATCTGGACCGACAGGGCGCAGACCTCCGGTTGCGTCCGGGCCACCACCCGCCCGTTGGAAATCACTGCCAGCCGGGCAGGGCGCAGGCGCAAGGCCTCGATCGGATCGGGCGCATCCAGCACCACAAGGCTGCCGCGCGCCCCCGGCGTCAGACCAAACTCCAGCCCCATGACCTGTGCCGGTGTGTTCGTGACCATGTCAAACGCCGCGCGCATCTGATCAGGCGCCGTCATCAGCGCCACGTGCAGTCCCATATGCGCCACCTCAAGCATGTCACCGGAGCCCAGCGGATACCAAGGATCGCGCACGCAATCCTGACCAAAGGCCACGGTCACCCCCGCTGCGCGCAGTTCCGGCACCCGGGTCAGACCGCGCCGTTTCGGGTATGTGTCCATGCGCCCCTGCAGGGTGATGTTGATCAACGGATTGGGGATCGCCGCCACCTGCGCCTCCGCGACCAGCGGCAACAACTTGGCGACATAGTAGTTGTCCATCGAATGCATCGAGGTCAGGTGAGAGCCCGCAACCCGCCCCTGCAAACCGCAGCGGACGGTTTCGGAGGCCAGCGTTTCGATGTGGCGGCTCAGGGGATCATCGCTTTCATCGCAATGCAGGTCCACGCGCAGGCCCCGGTCTGCCGCCAGTTCGCAGGCCGCCCGCACAGAGGCCGCCCCGTCGGCCATCGTGCGTTCGAAATGCGGGATACCGCCCACCACGTCGACCCCGGCATCCAGCGCGCGGATCACCTGTTGTTCGGCCCCTTTCGCCCGGAACCAGCCGTCCTGCGGAAAGGCGACCAGCTGCAGGTCCAGCACGTCCCTGACCCTGTCACGGACCTCCAGCAGCGCCTCGACGGTGCGAAAGGTCGGGTCGGTGACGTCCACATGGCTGCGGATGGCCAGCACACCCTTGCCAATGGCCTGCCGGCAATAGTCCAGCGCCCGCGCGACGATCTCTTCGCGACTCTGGATCCGCTTCAGCTCTCCCCACAGGCCGATGCCCTCCAACAGCGTGCCAGAGGCGTTCACCCGTGGCTTGCCATAGCTCAGCGTCGCATCCATGTGGAAATGCGCATCGACAAAGGGCGGGGCGATCAGCTTGCCCTGCGCCTCGATCACCTCGCGTGCCTCGGCTGTGATGCCGGGCTCCACGGCGGTGATCCTGCCGTCCGTGATGGCCACGTCCGCCTGCGTGCCGTCGGGCAGGATGCCGCCCCTGACCAGTAGATCCATCGCTGCGCGTCTCCCCTAATCGTGCCGTGTCCGGGCGGGCTGCGGTCAGGGCAATTCCTGACAAAAGGTTAATTCGTCTCTGGAACCCATTGATTCCATTAAGGCAGGTAGGTGTCCACGCGTGGACACCCTCAAACCATCTCATTCTCCAGCAGGCAGGCCACCTGACGTGCGCCGCTCTGGATCAGCTCTGGCCGCTGGCTGGCGCAGGCCTCCACCCGGCGCGGGCAGCGCGACTGAAACAGACAGCCCCGGGGCAGGTCCATCGGGCTGGGCAGGTCGCCGCTCAGGATCTGCGGCGCCACCTTCACCCGCGGGTCCGGCACCGGCACCGCCGACAGCAGCGCCTGCGTGTAGGGATGGCGCGGCGCCCGCACCAGATCCGCCGCCGGGGCCATTTCCATCATGCCGCCCATATACATCACTAGGATATCGTCCGAGATATGCCGCACCACGCCAAGGTCATGCGCCACGAAAATCAGCGTCAGCCCCATCTCTGCCTGCAAATCCTTCAGCAGGTTGATCACCTGCGCCTGAATCGACACATCCAGCGCCGAGACAGGCTCATCACAGAGAAGGATCTGGGGCCGGGCGACAAGGGCCCGCGCGATGCCGATGCGTTGACACTGACCGCCGGAAAACTCATGCGGAAAGCGGTTGATGTTGGCCTGCGCGATACCGACGCGGTCCATCATCTCCAGCACCGCGCGCCGCCGCTCTTCGGGGCCAAGCTCGGGCAGGAAATAGCGCAGCGGCTCGGCCACGATCTCGCGCACGGTCATGCGCGGGTTGAGCGAGGCCATCGGATCCTGAAAGATCATCTGCATCCGCCGCCGCAACCGCTGCAACCCACTGCGCCTTTCATAGTCCACGACGTCCCCGTCCAGCGTGACCGTCCCAGAGGCGCGCGGCCCCAGGCCGGCGATGGCGCGGATCAGCGAGGACTTGCCGCAGCCGGATTCCCCGACGATCCCCAGCACCCGGCCTGGCATCAGGTCGAAGCTGGCGCCATTGACCGCGTGCAACTGCCGAGGCGGAGACCACGGAAACCGCTGGCCGCGCCGGACCGGAAAGGTCACGTGCAGGTCGCGGACGGTGAGGATCGGCGCGGTCATGTCAGCTCCTCCACCGGGCGCAGGCAGGCGCGGCCGTTTTCCAGTTGCGGCAGGGTGTGGCGGCAGGCCTCGATCACGTCCCGACAGCGCGGGGCAAAGGGGCAGGCCCGGGGCGGGGCGGTCTGGCTGGGCGGGCTGCCGGGGATGGCGGTCAGTTCGGTGCCGTCCTCAGTGATCCTCGGCACGGCCCGCAACAGCCCGCGGGTGTAGGGATGTCCGGGTGCGTCGAAGATCGACAACGTCGGCGCGGCCTCCATCACACGGCCGCCATACAGCACCATCGTATCCTGGCAGAACCCGGCCACCACACCCAGATCATGGGTGATCAGCAGGATGGCGGTGCCAAACTCACGTTGGATGTCATCCAGCAAAGCCATGATCTGCGCCTGTACCGTCACGTCCAGCGCGGTCGTCGGCTCATCGGCGAGGATCAGGCGCGGCTTGCAGATCAGCGCCATGGCGATCACGATCCGCTGCCCCATCCCTCCGGAAAACTCATGCGGATAGGCGCGGAGCCGGTTCTTGGCATCGGGAATGCGCACGGCGTCCATGACCTCCAGCGCGCGCCGCCGCGCCTCGGCCCGGCTGACGCCTTCGTGCAGTTCCACGACCTCTCCCAATTGCCGTTCGATGGTCATGTAAGGATTGAGTGAGCTCATCGGATCCTGAAAGATCAACGCGATTTCCCTGGCCCGCAGCCTGTTCAACTGCGCCTGGGGCAGGCCGATCAGGTTGCGCCCGTCAAAGAGGATTTCGCCCTCCACCTCGGCGTTGCGCGCCAAGAGGCCCATGATCGCCAGCGCGATCTGGCTCTTGCCCGATCCGCTTTCCCCAACGAGCGCCAGTTTTTGCCCCTCGGCCACGTCAAAGCTGACGTCGTTGACCGCATGTACCTTGCCGTCTCCGGTGCGAAAGCGGATCTTCAGGTTTCGGACGGACAGCAAGCTCATCGGCGATCCTTGGGGTCAAGGGCGTCGCGCAGCCCGTCGCCAATGTAATAGAGCGAGACTTGGGCGATCACGAAGAAGGCCGCCGGATACACCAGTTGCCAGAGCGTGCCGAATGTCATGGTGCCCGCCCCCTCAGAGATCAGCGCACCCCAGCTGGTGTTGGGTTCCTGAATGCCGACGCCAAGGAAGGACACAAGGCTTTCGGCCATGATGATCTCCGGGATCACGATGGAGGTGTAGATTACGATCACCCACAGGATGTTTGGCGCGAGATGTTTGAAGATGATGGCAAGGTCCGACATGCCCAGCATCCGCGCGGCATCCACAAATTCGCGGTTTTTCAGCATCATCACCTGTCCACGCACGATCAGCAGCCCGGCGGTCCAGTTCACGATGATGATGACGATGATCATCTGCGTCAGCGACCGGCCAAAGAAGGCCTGCCAGACGACAAAGAAGATGATGTAGGGGATCGAGATCCAGATTGTGTAAAGGCCCACGACCATCTGGTCGAAGCGCCCGCCGAAATAGCCCGCCAGCGCCCCGATGGTCGCCCCCAGCAGAACCGAGATCGGCCCCGCGACAAACCCCACCATCAGCGAGGTGCGCGAGCCTTGAACGACGCGGGCATAGAGATCACGGCCCAACTCGTCGACGCCGAACCAGTGACCGTTCTGCAGGCTTGGGCCGCCGTCGGTCTTGACCCGTCCTAGAACGTTCCAGTCAATCTCTTCGTAGCTCCACCGTGCAAAGGCGTGGCCGAAGATGGCGAAAAGCACCAACGCAAGCAGCATGAAAACGGAAAACACTGCCAGACGGTGGCCAAGGAACCGCCGCCCGGCATCGGCCCAGAAACTGCGCGATGTGACCATCTCTTCGGCGGTGCTGTCGGCAAAGCCGGGGGAGTTCAGGTGTTTGCGGGCCTCGGTCACAGGCTGCTCCTGACTTTCGGGTCGATCCAGGCGTACATCAGGTCCAGCATCAGGTTCAGGGTAAAGGTCAGAAGGCTGTAGAGGATCGCCAAACCCAGAAGGATGGCATAGTCGCGGCTATAGGCCCCGTCGATGAAATCCTGCCCGATGCCGCCGGTGGAAAAGAACACGTCGATAAAGACCGATCCGGTGATCATGTAGACAAAAACCGGCCCCATGTAGGTCAGCGTCGGCAAAAGCGCCGGTTTCAGCGCGTGCCGCCAGATGATCGTGCGTTGCGGCAGCCCCTTGGCGCGGGCGGTCAGGATATAGGGCGCATTCAGCACCTCCAGCATCGACCCGCGCGTCAGGCGGGCGACGGCGGCCATGTAGGACGTCCCCAGTGCAATCGCGGGCATGACGATGTATTCCCATTGCCCGCCGTTCCAGCCGCCGCCGGGCAGCAGGCCCCATGACAGCGTGAACAGAAGAACGAGGATCGGCGCCAGAACGAAGTTCGGAAAGATCTGCGAAAAGATCGCCAGCCCGGTCATGGTGTAATCCCACAGGCTGTTCTGTCTCAACGCGGCGATGATGCCCAGCGGCACCCCCAGCACCAGAACGAAGACCGCAGACCAGAAGCCATAGGTCAGCGTCACCGGAAACCCTTGGGCGATCACGTCGTTCACCGTCCGGTCCTTTTGGCTGAAGCTCGGGCCGAAATCGAAGTGAAAGACGATGTTCTTGATATAGGTCCAGAGCTGCACATACAGCGGCTCATCCATGCCGTAGCGTTCCAGCACATTCTGCATGACCGCCGGCGGCAGGGGCTTTTCCGAGGTGAACGGACCGCCGGGGGCCAGCCGCATCAGGTAAAAGGAAAAGACGATCAGAACCAGCAGCGTCGGAATGATCGTCAGCAGACGGCGCAGCGTGTAATTGAACATGACAGACCTCACAGGCCCTCCGCCCGCAGGGGCGGAAGGCTGTCTTTGTCAAAGGGGCAGGATTATTCGGCGACCTTGTAGAGGTCCTTGGAATACCAGGTCTGCTCGACGTTGTTCACCGGCCAGCCCTTGAGGCTGTCATTCAGCATCATGTTGGTCGAGGCATGGTAGACCGGGATCACGGGCATCTCCTCGGCGAGGATCTGCTCGACCTTGCCATACAGCGGATTGGCGTTTTTCGAGGTCTTCGCCTCTGCCATCAGCGCGTCCACATCGGCATTGGAATACTTGCCGTCGTTATAGCCGGATTGCGTGGTCAGCAGATCGAGAAAGGTGGAGGCCTCATTGTAATCGCCGCACCATGCCCCACGCGCCAGTTCGAAGTTCTGGTTGCCACGGGTTTCAAGAAACACTTTCCATTCCTGATTGGCCAGCGTGACCTCGATCCCCAGCTTTTGTTTCCACATCTGGCTGGCGACGATGGCGATCTGCTGATGCGCCTCGGAGGTGTTGTAGAGATAGGTGAACGACAGTTTGTCGCCGTCCGGGCCATAGCCCGCATCCGCCAGCAGTTCTTTGGCCTTCGCGTCCCGTTCGGCCTGAGTCATGTTGGCGAAATCCACCTCCGGGATTTCGAAACCGTCCGTCGCGCCGGGGGTGAAGGTGTAGGCCGGGAACTGGCCGCCCTGCAGGACGCGTTCGACGATCACGTCACGGTCCAGCGCGTAGGACAGGGCCTGACGCACGCGCAGGTCCTGAAACGCCTCCGGTCCGTCCTTGAGGTTGAAGGTCATGTAATAGTTGCACAGGCGCGGCAGGGCGTAGGCCTCTTCGGGGAACTCTTCTTTCAGCGCTGGATACTGGCCCGAGGGGATTTCTGTCTTGTCGACCTCTCCGGCGCGCCAGCGGGTCAGACCCTGCGCATCGTCGCCGATCACCAGCGTCACGACCTTGTCCAGCACGGTCTTGTCATTGTCCCAGTACATCGGGTTGCGTTCCCGCTCGGACCGTTCCTTGGGCACATGCTGGGTCAGGATATAGGCGCCGTTGGTGACGATGTTTTCCGGGCGGGTCCATTCGCTGCCATGTTCGTCGATCACCCATTTGGGCGAGGGAAAGGTGGTCGCGTGGCTGACCATCTTGGCGAAATAGGGCAGGGGTTGCGACAGCTGAACCACCAGTGTGTGATCGTCCGGGGCCGAGACGCCCAGATCGGTGATCGGCTTTTCACCGGCAATGATCGCCGCACCGTTCTGGATCGACATTAGTTCCATGTACCACGCATAGGGCGAGGCCAGTGCAGGATCGACGGCGCGCTGCCATGCGTAGACGAAATCGCCCGCCGTGACCGGTTTGCCGTCCGACCATTTGGCATCGTCGCGCAGGGTGAAGGTGTAGGTCATGTTGTCGTCGCTGACCTCATGGCTCAGCGCGACACCGGGCACGATCTCGCCGGCCGCGTTCTGATTGTAGAGACCTTCGAACAGGTCACGCACCACTTCGGAGCCGTTCACATCCTCGACAACCTGCGGATCGAACGAAGAAAATTCATCAAGGACCCGGTAGGTGAACACCTGTTCGCCCGCCAGTTGCGTGCCTTCGGGAACATCCGCGGCAAAGGCGGCTGTGCTCAGCGCGGTCGACAGCAGCAGCGCGGTGAAAGTCCTGCAATGTTTCATGGTTCTCCCCTGAAGATGAATGGCTTTGGCCGTAGCGTGACGGAACGGGCACGCATTGGAAAGGGGATTCTCGACGGAGAGTGGCGTGGTTGATCAACTTTTGCGTGTAGGGATTGCGCTGGCCTTTTTTGGCCATCCCGTCGCGTCAAGACAGCAGGCGGACCATCCCATGGGGCATGCCGGACCAATATGCGGAAAGCTCTGGCAGGCTGTCCGCGTCAAAGACCAAGGCCAGCCAGTTTCCGTCCTCATTTGTCAGCCCGATCGCCAGATCTGCACTGTCGAAAGGAGCAAGGAACAGAATTTCGCCGGGGCCGATCTCACCCAAAGGCCCGTCCGGGTCCGAGGCTGTCTGAACGATGGCGTCATGCAAGGCAAGTGGGGTTCTGAAACCTTCCCGAAGGGGTGTTTCCCCGCCTTCAGGCTTGTGCACCGCAGCCAAGACATCTGCTGCGGCCTCTTGGAAGTGGTCCAGGGGATCGGGGACCGCTGCTGCGAATGGCGCAAGGCCCAAATGGCGCATCAGCACCTCCGCCGAGATCCCTGATTGCGCCGGGTCCGGCTCGACACTTGGCGGTTCCGCACGGACAGAGGCTTCAACCGCCTCGCCAAACAGATCTTCCAGCACCTTGGCGACGGCGCTCACCTCCGCCGGATCGGTTGCGCGGAGCGGATGGCCGGTCAACCCTGAACTCTCGGCGCCCTGAACCTCGACCAGGGTCTGCAGGGTTCCGCCCGATACCTCTGCCTTGATCATGGCGCCGGTGTCCGCCTGAATGGTCAGGCAGCGCGGCAGGATGGTGTTGCGGATCGCGCGAAGGGCCAGCCCCAAGGCGTCCTCGCTCAGTCCTTGCTGGGCGCCTTGCCGGTCGACGCCAACGGCGGAGGCACGTGCCAGCAGAGCCGCGAGTTCCTGCGCGGTGGTCATGTCCCGGTGTCCTCGGATCGGATCAGGTCGAGACCGGCGGTATCGACCGCGCTCAGGTCCGCGCCCGGCGCAAAGAGGCAGCACAACGCCTCTGCCGAGTCGCCCGCGGCGCGCAAAAAGACACGGCATCCGGTCGGCCCGGACAACACGGCAAGCCGTGCGGGCAAAGTGGCTGCGGGATCGAACAGGCGAGCCGCTGTCCGGCAGAGTGCATCCAGATGCTCCTGCCCAAGACGAATGGCACTGTCAGACATCAGAACGGTGCCTGCCGAGATATCGGCAAGCAGGACCAGTTCACAGGATGCGAAACCGGCGCGAAATCTGACAAGATCGTCACGGGTCATGAAATCAGCCTTCCTGGCTCCTTCATGACCTCTGGGCAGTTAATGTCAGATTGACGTCAGGCGGATCGCATGTCGGGGCGTGGCGTGCGGGTCTTGGGGCGGGCAATGCGGCGCGGGATAACCTTGCCCGGCTGCGCACGCGCCGGTTGGATAGGCGGGGCGGCTTGCGCGCGCGCCTGTGGTTGCGGCGTCATGGAGGGCGCTTGCCGGGGGGCGGGTTCGGCCGGGAAGTCCGGCGTTCCCGGCGCCTTCAACCCGTCCAATGCATCGCAGAGAAACCGCACAAGGGCCGCCGCGCCGGTCGCCTCCAGCACGGCGTCATCCTCGCGCCCGGCAAGGGCGGCGGGCAGGGCAATGGGCAGGACCTCCCGGAACAACGCGCCGGCCTCTCCCCGGACACGCGCCAGAACGCGCGCCCGGTCCCGCTCCGTCTGCATCTTGTCCATCCGCGTCACCAGCAGCAGGCTTTTGGTCCAGAGCAGCGGTGGAACCTGTTCCCACAAGGCCGCCTCCGACTGACGCCACGCCTGATTGGCGGGGGTGCACCAGATCACCAGATCGACCTGCGGCAGGAACGCCTCCCAGAAATCCGGCACCATGTTCGGGTCCGATGTGCCGGGCATGTCGATCAGATCGCAGGCGTGCAGGAAATCCGCGTCCAGGGACACCGAAATCATCTGCGTGTCATCCGGGCGGCAGCCGGACCAGTCGTCCAAGGCAAGCGGCTCTGCCGTGCCCGCCTTGGACAGCCGTTGCGCGGACGGCGCTCCCAGCCGGTACCAGACCGGTGGCAGTTGCGTCGCGGTGACCTGCACCGGAGAGCTTTGCTGCCCGAGCAACAGGTTGGCGAGCGTGCTTTTACCGGCGCTGAACTCTCCCATCAGCGCAAGGCGCGGTTTGCGGGATGCGGGGGCTTTGGGGGCGTCGCTGGTCATAGGGCGTGCCTCAGATTGTCTTGGGGTTGGAGTTTTGACACGGGCGGCGGGGCCGTTGCCTGACCGGCAAGCCCCAGAACAATGTCGCGTTGGCCCTGAATGAATTCCGCCAGCGCGGTGCGCATCGCGCGCGAATAGGGCGCAGCGCTCTGGTGATGCAGGGTGTCGACGACCGGTTTGGTCTCTTCGTGGATGAGACGGGCAAAGTCCTGCGAAAAAGCCTCGTAGCCACGCTGTCGCCGCCAGAATCGTGACCACCACCCGCCGCGCAGGTCCAATGCGATGGTCTGGCCCAGATTGACCGGCGCCGGGGCGGTGGGCAGGGGCGGCGGTGCGATGCTGCGGACCTCGGGCGAAAGTCCAAAGGCATGGCGATAAAGCGCATCGATGTCAGAGGCCGCGGTCTGAAACACATCCGTCCCCGCCTTGCCCGCGCCCTGAACAAAGACCTTGTAGGCGCTGCGCAACAGCATGCGCAGGCCGGAGGGGTCATAGGTCCAGACCTCGCCTTCGCCGAATTGCTCCAGATGTTTCACTAGCGATTTCGTGGCGCGGCCCAGAAAGGCCCGCTGCGCATTGTCCGACCGTCCGGCAAAAACCTCATGCGCCTTGGCAAGACGCGACTCCAGCGCCGCACTTGCGCGGTCTTCGATCTGCTCGAAACTTTGCAGGATCTCCTGCGCGGACATGTTGATGCTCTGCACCTCTGCCGCATCGGGGCCGCGCAGACTGTCATGCGCCTGAGCCCCGGTCTGAAGGTTGCCAAGTGCGACCTGCAGGCTTTCCTCCAGCTTGGCGCCAGTGCTTTCTTCCACCCGCGCCGCGATGGCCTGCCCCAGAGCGGGCACACCGGACAGGTGCCAGATGATTTCTTGCGGGCTCAACTGGGCCAGATCGCCGTTCAGCTGCGCCTCGGCCCAGCCGATCAATGCTTGCGCGCTGTCCTCACCAAGCGCATCAAAGCTGCCAGAGGCGGCGTGGCTGGCCCAATAGCCGCTACCGAACAGGATCTCGGCGTCCTTGGGGCCGTCGAAACGTTCCAGGGTCGCCAGAATGCTCTTGCGGATTTCCGGAACGGCGCGCGCCGGGTCCGGCAGTTCGTCGATCCGGTTCACGAAGATGATGACCTCGCGCGCGCGGACGTTTGAAATCAACCGGATCAGTCCAAGGTCCACAGAGGAAAGGGCCTGCGCCGCAGACAGGACCACCACGCACAACCGGCTGCCGCGCAGCGCGTTGATGGTGATCTGTTCGCGGATCATGAAGGTATCGTTGACCCCGGGAGTATCGCGTATGCACAGGCCCAAAGGCAGATCGGGCGTGGGCAGCCAGAGATCCGCGGACCGGGTGATATCGGCAAAACGACCCTGTTCCCGGGTGCCGCCGGCCTCTTCCCAGAAATCGTCGCCAAGGCAGACGTAGCGTTTGATCAGCTCCTCATCGAACCGCTCGTATTCATGGGTCTGGCCCAGAAGCATGTGAAACTTGCGTCCCAGACGGGCGCGCGATTTCTCCCGCATCTCGTCCAGTTGCGCGCGGACCTTTTCCATCTCGTCCGCCGCCCCGGCGCGGGCGGCCATCTCCCCCACGCGTCCGCCTTGGCGGATCAGGTGGTTCCATTCGTCATCGGTGAAAAAACGAAAGGCGGCCCGCCGGTCATGGGCCTGCAGATGGGGCGAAAGATGCAAGGAGGTGACGACCGAGGTCCACGGATTGACGTCAGCAGGCAGCAGGTCCGGCCAGCCAATCATCGCGTTGACCAGCGTGGTCTTGCCGGCCTTGACCTGCCCGATCATGGTGACGCTGGCCTCGAAGGCGCGGATGCGGGCGCGCTGATCGCGGGCCTGTTTTGCCAGCGGAGCCTCGGACGATTGCCCGATTTCGGCAAAGGACTGATCAAGCGCGTTCAGCCGGGTGGCCAGCCCGTTCAATCCGTCAAATGCGGTCAGGGCGGTCTGTCTGCTCTGCTCTGGTCGGGTCATGTTTCTGCCTCGGTTTTTTTGCCTGTGCCTTGTTCGCGTTACGCGACAAGGCGTGTTTCTATGTCCTGCCGCACCTGCAACAGCAGACGCGCTGCGTCGCCGACCTGTTCTGCGCCGCCCTCGATGCGCAAGAGCAGTGCGAGGTCTCGGGCCTCGGTCACGGTCGTGCAGAGATCGGGGCAGGCGTCTTCAAGGCTCGGCATAGCCTCCGCCTGATCGCAGAGCCTGTCGAACGCTTCCTCGAAGGCGGTCAACCCCTCCTCCGGGTTGGCGGGATCGAACCGGCCGAGGATCACGTTTTGGCGCATCTGCTCTGCTTCACGCCGGACGGATTGGAACAGCCGCGCAAGATCGGCGCGCGCTGCCTCGTCCAGCGTGGGCGGCGCCAGTTCAGGCTCTGCCACGACGGTTGAGGGAGTAGGGTCAAGGACAGGGGCGCCGGGGGCCTCGACCAGACCATGCCGCTGCAGGAACAGGTGGGCCGTGTGGATGTCCTGCGTCGTCGCCTCTTCGATGACCGTGTTCAAATGCGCCGCCAGCCGTTCTGCCGCGAAGTCGGTCTCGGCGCTGCTGCGAAAGGCGATGTCAAAGGCGGTGTCAAATCCCCAGTCATGCGCTTTGAACCCCTCGGCGGCGGGGGCCTTGGTAAAGATCAGCAGCGCATGATTTCTCAGGCTGTCCGGCGCCTCGTTCCAGGCGTCCTGCTCGGCCCGGGTCCAGCTGCGGGTGCACCACAGCGTCAGATCCGTTCGCGAAGCGGCCCAGCCCAAACCGGCGCGGAGGTCATCGCCGCTGTCTTCGGAGATGATCAGCAAGTAGCGCCGCCCGATCAACCCGGCGGCTGCGGCGGTGACACGCAGAAAGACCGGGTTCTGCCGCAGGATGCTGGCGCTGGGCAGTCCGACGAATGCAAGGTAAGAGCCGTCCGCCAGCATCGCCTCCGTCGACGGCCCCTGACCATACTTCAGGTCCAGCGTCGGCAGATCCAACCCGGGCTTGACGATCTCGGCCCGGCACAGGGCATTCAGGAGCGGACGTTTGCCGGTTCCGGGCAGACCGAAAATGCCGATCCGCACCGGCGCGGTCAGTTTGTCGATCAGTCGGTCACAGGTGGCACGCGCCTTGGCGGACAGGCTTTCGCGCTCTTTCAGCGCTTCGAGCCGGGCAAGTGTGGCGGCCTTCAGGTCCTCGGTGTCCATCACAGCCGCAGCCCTCCCAGCGCGTCTCGCACCGCGCGGCGGCCCTCGGCGACGGGGTGAAGCCGTGGCAGCAGGCGGGACAGGGATTTGCGCAGGCGGGCAGGCAGGCGGACGGGCTGGGACACAGGCGCCGCAAGCCGGATAACAACAATGGAGACATTGTCCTGTTCGGGGCGGTCCTTGTCAGCCACCGCAGCCATCAGGGCGCGCGCCAGCGCAGCACTGTCGGATCCGGCGTGGCGGGCGATCAGATTCAGGATTTCCGTGTCCGGCAGAACGTCCAGACCGTCGCTGGCCAGCAAGAGCGTATCACCGGGCAACAGCCGCAACGGATCCGCCGGGCAGTCAACGCGCGGGATCTGACGCCCGGTGACCGCCGAGGTCAGGCAGTGCCGGTGCGGATGACGCTCTGCCTTGTCCGCGTCCATCGCGCCGTTTTGCACCATGAGGTCCAGCTGTTCCGCCATCGAGTGGTTTTCATTCAGCCGGGTCAGCGCGCCGTCGCGGCACAGGTATAGCGGGCTGTCGCCAACCGACAGCCATGACAGGTGGTCCCCATCCACCGCGACGGAAACCAGCGTGCCACCGGTATCGGGGGAAATGCAGCCCGCGCCGATGTGCTGGCGCAGACGCGCATTGGCGCTGTCCAGCGCTGCGCGGAAAGGTGCCTGCCCGGGGGTGCTGCGGGCGGCGGCCATGAACAGTTCGCCAAACATTTCGGACACCAGGATGCGGCTGGCCAGATCGCCGTCGTCATGGCCTCCCATGCCGTCGGACAACACCGCAAGACCCGGTCCGCCCTGTGGCATATGTGCGATCACCGCGTCTTCCTGCCGGGCGCGGCGGCCGATGTTCTGGGCCGTGGCGGCATCGGCGGTCAGGTCAGCCATCGGAGGCCTCATGCCCCGTGGTCCAGGAAAACTCTGCGCTGCAGAAGGCGACAAAGCGCAACCGCGTCTTTCCGATCCGGATGCAGTCCTGATCCTTTAGTTCCTCTGTGGTCAGCAAAGGCTTGTCGTTCAGCTTGACGATATTGGCCTTGCCGCCGTGTCCGACATAGGTGCGGTTTTCATCCTCGTCATGGGCGATGGCCACATGCCGTTCGCGCGAAATGGCGGCGTCGCCAAAATCCAAGGTGACGGTCTGATCGACGTCACGGCCAATGGTGGACAGACCGGCGGTCAGCGTGAACGACGCGCCGCGTCCGGGGCCGTCAATGACAACCAGCCAGCCGATGGGAAAGCGCGGCGCCTCTGACGCTGCGGCGGCGGGGGCGGTGTCCATGACATCCGGCTCGGCATCCGAATGAAACCCCAGCAGCCGGGTCTTGGCCCGGGTCGAGGCCGGTCGCGGTGCGGCCGAGGGTTCGGTGCCATAGGCCGATGCCGCGCTTTGCGCCAATGCCGAAACCGGGGCGGAAGGCGCGCGAGGCGGCGCCGGTGTTTCTACAGGATCGATGTCCCAGACCTTGGGCCGACTGGGCATGGGCGCCGCTGCGGCGGGGGCTGCCGGTTGAGAGGGTTCCCGTTGTGGGGCCGGTCCGGCGGCAGGCAAATCTTCCCGGATCGTTTCCAGATCGGCAAGGATCATGCGCGTCTGCGGCGGCCTCCGCGAAGGTGACGGATCGCGCAGCGCTTCAGCGACGGCCTCTTCTTCGCGCGGCGTTTCTTGCGCCGCCTTGCGGGCGGCTTCGGCAAGATGGGCATCCTGCGGCGTCCATTTCCGGCTCATCATCGGTTTGGGACGCGGCGGGCGCGGGACGTGATCGCGGGCCTCGCGCGCCTGCGTTTCCTCATCGAACCGAGGGCTGCTGCCGGGTCGGGACGCCGAGCGTTGCAGATCTTCCCAAGGGTCCACCAAGGGGTCGCCCTCTGGTGGTTGCTCGGTTCCGCCTTCGGTCGTTGGCCGTCTGCGTGCGATCAAGTCCTTGAAGCCCCGCATGTTTCTCTGCCCCTGTTATATGTTCGATTGAATGGATTGGCGTGTG
Organism: Antarctobacter jejuensis; assembly: GCF_052266595.1. Lineage (NCBI taxonomy): Bacteria > Pseudomonadati > Pseudomonadota > Alphaproteobacteria > Rhodobacterales > Roseobacteraceae > Antarctobacter > Antarctobacter jejuensis. The sequence continues at coordinate 68,196 of NZ_JBQQXJ010000014.1, forward strand.
CTGCGGGCCGACCACGGCAAGAGCGCTGACAGCGAGAACCGCCGCCGGGGAGGCGGTTCCTGATCGGTTTCTTCGTGCGCGTGTTGCGGCGTGGTCGGCTCGGCGGGCACCTGTTCCCAATCAGCGGGATCTTCGTTCAGGATCGCCCAGTATTCACGTTCGGCGGCGCGTTTCGCGGCCTCATGGTCTTCCTGCGGTGTGGGCGGCGGGGCCGGTGGCGTGGTTTCGGCCTCTTCGGCGATGGCCCGGTTGTTGATCTGCACCATTTCGGCGATGGCCAGATCGATGACCGGATCGGGTGCTGTGGCAATGGATGCAGGACCAGCATCGGCAGGCACCTGCGGTTCACCGCTGATTGCCGCCAACCAGGCCTCTGCCGTTGGCAAACGGTCCTTGGCGAACAGGCAAAGGCATTTGTCGATGGCGGCCAGAAAACGCGGGTCATAACCGGAACAGAACGAAGCCAGCGGGCGATAAGGGTCGGGCCGTTGTTCGGCGACCGCAGCCAATCTCAGACTGCTGTTGGGCGGCGGGCTGCCGGTGATCAGGTGGACGAAGGTCGCCGCCAGTGCATAGAGGTCACTGGCCGGGGACTGATCACTGCCCGCGATATAAAATTCCTGCGGGGAATAGCCGTCTTTGACCGTGTGCACGCGTGACAGGATGCGGCTGGCCTGCGTCGCGCTCTGCCGGGCTGCGCCAAAGTCGATCAGTACCGGGGTGCCCGATGTGTCCAGCAGGATGTTGTCGGGGGAAATGTCGCGATGCAGGATGCCGTTCTGATGCACATAGCACAGCGCGTCCAACAGGACGTAGGCCAGTTCCTCGATCGCGGCGGGGGTCAGGGCGTCGGGGTTCTGATCCAGCAGATCAAACAGGTCGCGCCCCTCGACGAAATCCAGCGCCATGTAGGCGGTGCCGTTGGCTTCGAATATCTGGTGCACACCGACGATATTGGGGTGCTGCAACTGCGCCAGCGCGCGCGCCTCCTTCTGGAACAGCTTGACCGCTTGTCCGAAATCGACGTGGAACGACTCCGAGCGCAGCCGGACTGCCTCTCCGGCGCGGCAGCAGATCGAATTTGGAAAGCATTCCTTGATCACAACCTTTCGGCCAAGGCTGTCGCGGGCCAGGTAGGTGATCCCGAAGCCGCCGGAATTCAGATATTTGTCAATGAGATACTGACCATTGCACAGCTCTGTCCCCGGGCGCAGGGCGTCGCCGAAGTGCTGCGGGGCCTCCGCAGCCGGGATAGAGGACTGATAGGTCATACCGTTACTCCGATCTCCGGTGGAGCGTGTTTCAGTGGGACAGGCCGAATGGCGGGCCGCAGGGGACCCGAGGTCAAAACTGATGAATGATTGCGGCTGCGCCGGTGGTGCAATCCCGGCGAAAATGCGGCGCTTCCGGAGACTGAAGCTCAACCTTTATGGGAATTGTCGTGATATCCGTCCGGGGACGGGATCACTTCGCCGTTCGGGCCGGTCTTTCGCGGCGCCGCGCGCGCAGGCGGACAAACAGGGCAACACCCAGCGCGATGGCAGCCGCGACCGAGGCGAGCAGGCTGGACCAGTCCGATACGATCTGGGTCAGATCGTCCAGCCGGGTGCCAAAGCTGTAGCCAAGAATGACATAGACGCTGACCCAGATAGTCTCACCAGCCACATCTGCGATCGTGAACCGCCAGCGTTCCACCCGACCGGCCCCGGCGATCAAATTGACCCAGGGGCCCAGCGGCGCCACCAGCCACGTGGAGAAAAAGACGCCGACGCCGCCCCAGTTCTGAACGGTTTCCCGGGCCTGCCCGATCAGCCGGTGCCGGCCTGTACGATGCGCAATGACGTCGATGAGCGGCGGACCGCCCCAGCGACCGATGTGATAGCCGGTCTGGTCGCCGGCCACCGCCGCCAGCCAAGCGGTGCCCATCACCTGCCAGAAACTCAGGTCTCCCGATGCGGAAAACGCTCCGGCGGCCAGCATGACCACCGCCGTCGGGATCGGGATGGCAAGGCAGGACAGGTAGGCCGATGCCGCCACGACGATCAACCCATAGGTGGAGACCAGCGAAATCAGGGTCTCCGTCATGGATGCGTCCTGCGGTGCTCTGCGATCGCCGCCTCCAGATCCTTGATCAACTCGCTTACGGGCATGCCACGCTCTGCCGCCAGTTGGTCCAGCGTCACGCGGCGGCCGCGTGTTTCTCGGTTCAGTTGCAGCGTACCTTCCACGACCTCCGGCGGCACCCGCCACGACATCGCGACGAAACGTGGGGTCATCCAGGGGCCAAGCGGGACATCCTGATGTGCGGGATCCCCCCAATAGATCGCGCCCATGATCAGCCGACCCGAAAAGAACAGGATCAGCAACAGCGCCGCCACAAAGCCCAGCGTCAGAACAGGGGCTTCTTGCCACAGCCTCCGGGGCAGGCTGGGTTTCTTGCGGGGCACGGTGTCATCCTGATCCGAGGGCATATCCTATGCCTGTGCCAAGCGGCGGCGCTTGGCAAGACCTTCCCGCTGCGAAATCGGCAGGCAGTTCGCACCCTGCAAGACATTGCAGCGCAGAGCGGTCTTGCAGGCGCAGGACGGGGCAGCGATGAATGGGAGGCGAACAGGACGGGCGCACGCCCGCATTTGGCCGTTGCAAGGGGCAGACGGCCAATGCGAACCGGTGCGTCAGAGGGGACGATCATGGCAAAACTCTTGGTCTATTATGCCCATCCGGGGCAGCGCTATTCCCATGCCAATGCCGCTATGGCCATAGCGGCGCGCGCCTTGTCCGGGTTTACCCTGGTTGATCTTTACGCCGAATATCCGCGTCACAACATCGACGTCGACCGTGAACAGGCGCGCCTGCTGAACCATGATGTGATCCTGTTCCAGTTTCCGCTGTTCTGGTACTCGACGCCTTCATTGATCAAGGAATGGCAGGACCTGGTTCTGGAACACGGCTTTGCCTACGGCCACGAAGGCGACCGGCTGGCGGGCAAGATCATGATGCTGGCCGTGACCGCCGCCGGACCGGAAGAGGCCTATGCCCCGGACGGGTATCAGCATTTTCCGCTGCGCACCTTTCTGTCGCCGCTGGAACAGACCGCGCGTCTGTGCCGGATGCGCTTTCCCGCCCCTTATGTCCTGCACGGGGCTTTGGCCGCACAGAACTCTGGCCGGATCGGTCCACACGCCGAAGGCTATGCGCGCCTGCTATGTGCCATACGGGACGACTGTTACGATTTCGACGCGGCAATGACCCGGGAGATCGTCACCGCTGATGATCTGCCCCTTGTGCAAGAGGCCTGAGACATGACCGATTTCCTGTTGCTGGCCTTCATCTTTCTTGTCGCCGGGGTCTTTGCCGTGCCCGTCGCCACGCGCCTTGGGCTTGGCTCTGTCCTTGGCTACCTGATCGCAGGCATCGTCATCAGCCCGATCCTTGGCTGGCTGCATGTGGACGTGATCTCGATCCAGCATTTCGCCGAGTTCGGCGTTGTCATGATGCTGTTCCTTGTCGGGCTGGAACTGGAGCCGCGCCTGTTGTGGGAGATGCGCGCGCGGCTCTTGGGACTGGGCGGGCTGCAGGTGGGGCTGACCACGCTGGCCGTCATGGGGGTGGCGATGGTGTTCGGGATTTACTGGACCATTGCGCTGGCCATCGGGTTGGTGCTGGCGCTGTCCTCTACCGCCATCGTGCTGCAGACCCTGAACGAAAAGGGATTGATGCGCAGCGACGGCGGGCAGGCGAGCTTTTCCGTGCTGCTGTTTCAGGACATTGCGGTGATCCCGATGCTGGCGCTGATCCCGCTGCTGGCAATGCCGGACCTGATGGACACGGTCACAGCCGTCGCACATGGCGCGGAGGCCGCCCACGGTGATGACAGCCATGACAGCGGCCTTAGCCTTGTGAACGGGCTGGCAGGCTGGCAGGTGGCGTTGGTCACGGTCGGGGCCATTGCCACGGTCATCCTGCTGGGCATCTACCTGACCCGCCCGGTGTTCCGCTTCATCGCCATGGCGGGCCTGCGAGAGCTGTTCGTCGCCACCGCGCTGATGATGGTCGTGGGCATCGCCCTGTTGATGAGCCTTGTGGGGCTTTCCCCGGCGCTGGGCACCTTTCTGGCCGGTGTCGTGCTGGCCAACAGCGAATACCGGCATGAACTGGAATCGGACATCGACCCGTTCCGGGGTCTTCTGCTGGGTCTGTTCTTCATGACCGTGGGGGCGGGGATCAATTTTGCGCTGCTCTTTGACAATATCCTGACCGTCGTGGGCCTGACGCTGGGGCTGATCGCGCTCAAGGTGCTGGTCCTGCTCATTCTTGCGCGGATCTTCAAGGTGGGCGGATCGGACAAATTCCTCTTTGGGCTTGGCCTTGCGCAGGCGGGTGAGTTCGGTTTCGTGCTGCTGTCCTTCACGGTCACCAGCAAGGTGATCCCGCAATCCATCGCCGACCAGCTGCTGTTGATCGTGGCGCTGTCGATGCTGCTGACGCCCGCGCTTTTCATCCTGTATGAGCGGGTGATCGTACCCAAATTCACCGTCGATCAGGACCGCGAGGCCGATGATATCGACGAAACGTCAGAGATCATCATCGCCGGGCATGGGCGGGTCGGCGGCGTGGTGCACCGGATGCTGCGCGCGGCCGGCCACAAGCCGACCGTGCTGGACTACAGCGCCGGGCAACTGGAGGTCATGCGCACCTTCGGGATCAAGGCCTTCTTCGGGGATGCGACCCGGCCGGATCTGCTGCACGCGGCGGGCATCGACAGGGCCAAGCTGCTGATCATCGCCATCGACGGGAAGGATCGGATCACCGAACTGGTGCGCTATGTCCGTCAGAACCATCCCCACGTACATATCATCGCGCGGGCGGTGACGCGGCACCATGTCTATGACCTCTATGCGGAAGGCTGCCGGGACATCATCCGCGAGACGTTCGACAGCTCGTTGAGGATCGGACGGTCGGCTTATGAGGCGCTAGGCATGCATCCCTTCGATGCGGAACAGACCGCCCGCAACTTTGCCAAGGAAGACCGCAAGATCATCGCCGAACTGGCCGAGGTCTATGACCCTGATATCCCGCCGCATGAGAACACGGCCTATGTGGAAAAGACGAAGGCCCTGATGGAGGCGCGTGAGGCGGTCTTGTTTGGCAAGCAGTCGGCCTTTTCCACGCGGACCGACCGGGGCTGGACCCCGCCGACGGCGGCGGATCTGGAGGCGGAAAAGGCGCGTGGAGGCAGCGGGGACTGACCTGCGAAAATGCGTGTCCACGCGTGGACACGGGTTGGCCTTATACAAATCAATGGCTTACAGAGGCGAATTAACCTTTCGTCAGGTTTTGCAGCCGGTGCGCGGCGCTGGCAGGACCCCTCTGGGCCGCCGTCGTGGCCCTGACTTTGACACACATCAACGCGCTGGAATGTGTTTCCCGGCAACCTGAGTTCGTTCTGATCAAAGGGAGGGATTTGAGATGAAACGGAACCTTGTTGGCGCATTGGCGCTGGTCGTGAGCATGTCGATACCGTCGCTGTCTGCGGCGGATGACGCGTCGGACGCCGCGGCGATCGACGCCGTCTGGGAGGCTTATGAAACCGCGCGGGTGGCGGGGGATGCCGACGCCTGGCTGGCGCTGTGGGATGAGGGCGGGGTTCAGATGCCGCCCGGAATGCCTGCACGTGGCAAGGATGTTCTGACCGTGGGCGTGCCCAAGGCCTTTGCGGCGATGCCCGCCTCTGCGATGGACATCAGCCCGGTCGAAACCGTCATCATGGGGGATTGGGCGTTTTCGCGTGGCACCTACACCGCGGCGATCACCTCCGGGGGCAATGCGGTCGCGCTGGACGGCAAGTTCATGACGATCTTTCGCCGTCAGGACGATGGCGCTTGGCTGATCTACCGCGACATCTTCAACGCCAACAATTGAGCCTGTTTCCGCTCTGATCCGCCGCGCAAATACGCTGCCTTGTCGGCGGCGGCGGATTGCTTGCCATCCGGTCGCGAAGCGGACAAGAGTGGCGGCCATGACGGACGAGACAAAGAGAGACGGCGGAGCGCCTTTCGACCCGGCAGGCGACGGGGCGAAGATGGGCTTTGCCGATGCCATGTCCTATGGCGATTACCTGCATATCGACGCGCTGTTGGCGCAGCAGCATTGCCTGTCGGATGCGCATGATGAACTGCTCTTCATCATCCAGCATCAGACCTCTGAATTGTGGATGAAGCTGGCGATTCACGAACTGGCGGCGGCGCGCGATGCCTTGTTGGCGGGGGACACCCCCAAGATGTTCAAGATGCTGGCCCGAGTGAGCCGCATCTTCGAACAGTTGAACAACCAGTGGGACGTGCTGCGGACCATGACGCCGGCGGATTACACCCGCTTCCGCGAGGCGCTGGGGCCCTCGTCAGGGTTCCAGTCCTATCAATACCGGATGATTGAATTCATCCTTGGCAATCGCAATACCCACATGCTGAAGCCGCATGAACACCTGCCCGAAATCGACAGGGCGCTGCGGGCGGAACTGGCGCGGCCCAGTTTCTATGATGAGGTGGTGGCGCTGCTGTTCCGGACGCTTGACGGCGATACAGGCGGGATGCCCGCGCCGCAGCTGGACAGCCCGCACGCCGCCCAGCCCGAGATCCAGGCGCGGTGGAAGCGCGTCTACGAAGATATCGACGGGCATTGGACCCTGTATGAACTGGCGGAAAAGCTGGTCGATCTTGAGGACTATTTCCGGCGCTGGCGGTTCAACCATGTCACCACGGTGGAACGTGTCATCGGCTTCAAGCGCGGCACCGGCGGCACATCGGGCGTGGCCTATCTGCGCCGGATGCTGGGCGTCGAACTCTTTCCCGAACTCTGGCACCTGAGAGGTGAGCTATGACCACGTTGCCCCGCAAGGACCTGTTCGAATTGCCCGAGGGCGTGATCTATCTGGACGGCAATTCGCTGGGCCCCTTGCCCAAGGGCGCGGTGGAGCGTGCCGCCACGGTGATGCGCGACGAATGGGGGCAGGAGCTGATCCGCGCGTGGAACACGGCGGAGTGGATGGCCTTGCCGCAAAAGGTGGGTGACCGGATCGCGGGACTGATCGGCGCGCCCGAAGGGACCGTCGCCACCGGCGATACCCTGTCGATCAAGGTCTATCAGGCCTTGGCGGCGGCACTGAAGATGCGGCCCGACCGGCGGGTGATCCTGTCCGACAGCGGCAATTTCCCGTCGGATCTTTATATGGCGCAGGGGCTGATCGGCACCATCGACAAGGGGTACGAATTGCGCACCCCCGCACCAGAGGAGGTGGCCGATGCGATCACCGATGAGGTGGCCGTGGTCATGCTGACACAGGTCGATTACCGATCGGGCCGGATGCACGACATGAAGGCGCTGACGGAAAAGGCCCACGCGGCGGGGGCGGTCATGATCTGGGATCTGGCCCATAGCGCGGGGGCGGTGCCGGTCGGAATGACCGCCTGCAACGCGGAATTCGCGGTGGGATGCAGCTATAAATACCTCAACGGCGGGCCGGGGGCCCCGGCCTTTATCTACGTGCGGCCCGACCTTGTCGAAAAGGTGGAGCCGGCGTTGTCGGGCTGGCTGGGCCATGCGGCGCCCTTTGCGATGGAGCCGGGCTATCGCCCCGCCATGTCGACCGAGCGGATGCGCGTGGGCACGCCCCCGATCCTGCAACTGGCGGTTCTGGATGCGGCACTGGATGCGTGGGAGGGCGTTGACATGAACGACCTGCGCGCGGCCTCTGTCGCGCTGTGCGAGCGTTTTATCCGCGAAGTCGAGGTGCGTTGCCCGACGCTGCGGCTGGCCTCGCCGCGCGATGCGCAGTTGCGCGGGTCGCAGGTGTCCTTTGCCTTCGAGGACGGCTATGCCGCCATGCAGGCGTTGATCGACCGTGGCGTGATCGGCGATTTCCGGGCCCCGGACATCATGCGCTTTGGCTTTACGCCGCTGTATATCGATGAGGCGGATGTGGTCGCCGCTGCAGAGATCATCGCAGAGGTGATCGTGCAGGGGCTGTGGCGCGATCCCAAGTATCAGGTCCGCTCACGCGTGACCTGAGCGGCTCTTGCCGGTGGAGCGTCGGAACGGGCCAAGGACCTTGCGCACCTCGGTCTGGTCCAGCCGTTGCCGGGCGGAGGGATAGGCGGTTGCGACAGGCTCTGTCAGAAGGTGGAACAGGTCGTGCCGGGCCGATGGCGACAGCACGTTGAGGGCAAGGCCCATTGGTCGGAAACTGGCACACCATGTCCCGTTGGCGAGGATCAGTTCGTGCCGGTCCAACAGGATCAGGACCAGCGGCCCAGCCGGCTTGTCCTGCCGCGAGACACCGACAAGGCAGGTGAGATCGGAGGCGCTGACGAGGGCTTCTGATTGGCCGGAGTATTGGCCGGACGTCTTGCGCAAGTGTCCGCCGCCGATCAGGAACTGCTGGTCGGGGCCGACCCGCAAACCGCGTTCCGGCATGGCACGCCCCAGCGCGCCCTTGCGGATCCGGATGCAGACATCGGGTGAGGATGGCGGGTGATACTGACCTGTCCAGAGCAGCGCCTGATAGCCATTGTCTCTTGTCAGGATCCGGTCCCCGCGGCGCAGCGTTTCGGCGGCAACCTCCCCGCGCAGGGTCTTTATGCGGGTTTTGCCGGCAAAGCCCGCAAACCGCGCTGTGCTGGCCGCCAGCCCGTCCTGTCCCGTGTCGCGCGATGCGTCGAACACGGGTGATACAGGTTCGCAGGAGAGGTGATCCCCCCGAAGAAAAGCGCTTCGATCCATTGCGCGGTCAGCCCCCAACAGCTTGTTGCCGCCAGTTTCCCCTCAAATTATGGAGGAAAGACCTACTTCACCGCCAAAAGCGCATCGCATTTTAACCGGGTTGTAACGGTTACAACCCACGCACGGCGCCACCGGACAGATCGGCGATCTCTGACGCGGCTTCGGCCACGCGGCGGCCAAGGTCGGCGATGCGTTCGCCGTTGAAGCGTGCCGTGGGGCCGGAGACAGAGATGCCCGCGCAGGGTTCGCCGCGGTCGTTCAGGATCGCCGCCCCGATGCAGGACATGCCGGCGTGGCGTTCCTCGCGGTCATGCGACCAGCCGCGCGCGGCGATGGTCTGCAGGTCGCTGGTCAGGCCCGAGACGGTGACATGAGTGCTGGCGGTGAAGGGGGGCAGGGGCATGTCCTCCAGCAGGCGTTGCAACTGTCCGTGGGGCAGGGCGGCCAGGATCGCCTTGCCCGTCCCGCTGGCGTGCATCGAGGTGCGGGTGCCGGGGGGAAAAAAGGCGCGGATCGGGTTCGGCGTCTCCACCTGCCCGACAAAGACCACCTCTGTCCCGTCCGGCACCGCAAGGTTGGCGGTCTCCCCGGTCTCCTGCATCAGTCGGCGCATCACGGGACGGCCGATTTCCAGCACGGAGTTGCGTTTGAGAAAGGCCGCCCCAGTGCGATAGGCCTCGATCCCCACGGTCCATTCCTGCCGTTCCTCGTCAAAGGACACGAAGCGGTGGTTCTGCAGTGTGGTCAGGATGCGGTGGGTGGTGGCGGTGGGCACGTCGATTTCGCGCGACAGGTCGCTGAGGGTGCTGCCCTCATCCCGGGCCAGCGCGGTCAGCACGCCAAGCGCGCGGTCCAGCGCTTGCAGGGTTCCGGCGCTGCTTTCCTTGAACTGCGACTTGGGGCGGCCACGGGGGCGTTTTTCGGCGGCCATGAGCGGGCTGTCCTTTTGGAAAAGTTTTTCGCTGCAGGTGCGAAGGTGAAAAATGAGAAACTGAAAACCGTTTCCCATCAGTGGTTTGATTTAATGTACTCAAAAATGAAAAACGTTTTCAAGAAAATTGCATGGTCGGCGTGATTCCAGCGATATTGGTGGCAAGCAAGGAGAGCCCACCATGACCGACCAGAACCCGGTTTTCATCCCCGGCCCGACCAACATGCCCGACCGCCTGCGCCGGGCGATCCAGGTGCAGACACGCGACCATCGCGCGCCCGATTTCGTTGAGACATTTGCCCCGGTGCTGGAAGACACGAAAAAGGTCTTTGGCTCGACCGAGGGAAAAATCGTCACCTTTCCGGCCAGCGGCACCGGCGGCTGGGAGGCGGCGGTCTGCAACACGCTCAGCCCCGGCGACAAGGTTTTGGTCGGGCGCTACGGCGTCTTTTCGAACAAGTGGATCGACCTGTGCAACCGGCACGGGCTGGACGTTCAGATCGTCGACGTCCCGTGGGGCGAGGGCGTTCCGGCGGACCGCTTTGCAGAGATCCTTGCCGCCGACAAAGGGCATGAGATCCGCGCCGTTCTGACCACGCACAATGAGACCGCCACCGGGGTCATGTCGGACATTTCCGCAGTGCGTCGCGCGCTGGACGGGGCGTCGCACCCGGCGATGCTGTTTGTGGATTGCGTCAGTTCGCTGGCCTCCGTCCCGTTCGAATTTGATGCCTGGGGCGTGGATATCGCGGTTTCTGGCTCGCAGAAGGGGTTTATGCTGCCCACCGGCATGGCGATCCTCTGCGTGTCACTCAAGGCGCTGGACGCGATGGAAAGCGCGAAGCTGCCGCGCACCTTTTTCGACTTTCGCGACATGATGAAGGCCAATGCCTCTGGCGGTTTTCCCTACACGCCGCCGCTGCAACTGATCCACGGGTTGCGCGAGAGCCTGAACATGCTTTTCGAAGAGGGGCTGGAAAACGTCTATGCCCGCCACTTCCGTCTGGCCGAGGGCGTGCGCCGCGCGGTCGATGCATGGGGACTCAGCCTCGTCGCACGCACGCCGGACCTGTATTCGCAGACGGTCAGCGCGATCTATGTCCCCGAAGGCTTTGATTCCAATGTCCTGACCGATCACGCCTATAATGCCTACAAGGTGTCCTTTGGCGTCGGGCTGGGGCAGTTGGATGGCCGCGCCTTTCGCATCGGGCATCTTGGCAGCTTGACGGACGTCATGGTCCTGTCCGGTCTGGCCACGATCGAGATGGCGATGGCGGACCTGAACTATCCGATCACTCTGGGCAGCGGGGTTGCCGCCGCGCAGGAGTATTTCCGCCACAGCAACGCGATCGCGTTGCGCACCGCAGCCTGAGGGAGGGACCGATGCTTGACGCCATGACCCTGGCCGAGGCGCTGACCATCGACGACATGCGGGCGGCCCACGCCCGCATCAAACCCTACATCAACCGCACGCCGGTCTTGCAGTCGCAGTACCTGAACGAGCTGACCGGCGTGCAGCTGTTCTTCAAGTGCGAGAATTTTCAGGAGGCGGGCGCCTTCAAGGTGCGTGGTGCTTGCAACGCGGTGTTCGGCCTGACGGACGAGGCCGCAAAGCGCGGCGTCTGTACGCATAGCTCTGGCAACCATGCGCTGTCGCTGTCCTATGCGGCGGGGCGGCGGGGCATTCCCTGCAACGTGGTCATGCCGCGCACGGCACCGCAAGCCAAGAAAGACGCCGTGCGCCGCTATGGCGGGATCATCACCGAATGCGAACCCTCGACCACATCGCGCGAGGCGGTCTTTGCCGAGGTGCAGGCGGCCACGGGCGGGGAGTTTGTGCATCCCTACAACGATCCGCGCGTGATCTGCGGGCAGGCGACCTGTTCCGCAGAGATGCTGGAGCAGATCGACGGGCTGGACGCGGTGGTTGCACCGATCGGCGGCGGCGGCATGATTTCCGGCACATGCCTGACGCTGTCGAACCTTGCGCCAGAGGTGAAGATCTACGCCGCAGAGCCGGAGCAAGCCGACGATGCCTATCGCAGCTTCAAGGCCGGGCATATCATCGCCGATGACGCGCCCGAGACCATCGCCGACGGGCTGAAGGTGCCGTTGAAAGAGAACACATGGCATTTCGTGTCGCATTTCGTGACCGATATCCAGACCGCCTCGGAGCAGGAAATCATCGACGCGATGAAGATCACGTGGAAGCATCTGCGCATCGTGATGGAGCCCAGCTGTGCGGTGCCCCTGGCGGTGATCCTGAAGGACCCGGAGGTCTACGCGGGAAAACGCGTGGGTGTCGTGATCACCGGCGGCAATGTGGATCTGGATCGGCTGCCGTGGATGGCGGGTTGATAACTCTCGCTACCCGGAACTGAACGTTTTTGGCGGGTTCGCCCCGCCGCATCAAGACAAGGGAGTTTCCCAATGAAAGACGTGACCAAGTTTGACGATCTCGAAGTCGGCTATGACGTTCCGGCCCTGCCGGGCATGGATGAGGCCGATATTCAGACGCCCTGCCTGATCCTCGATCTCGACGCGTTGGAGCGCAATATCAAGAAGATGGGCGACTACGCCCGCGCGCACGGGATGCGCCACAGGGTGCATGGCAAGATGCACAAGTCCGTGGACGTGGCAAAACTGCAGGAAACCCTTGGCGGCTCCTGCGGGGTCTGCTGTCAAAAGGTGTCAGAGGCAGAGGTCTTTGCCCGTGGTGGCATCAAGGACGTTCTGGTGTCGAACCAGGTTCGCGACCCGGCCAAGATCGACCGGTTGGCGCGCATGCCCAAGCTGGGCGCGCGGACGATTTGCTGTGTCGATGACGTGACCAACGTGGCCGACCTGTCGGCGGCGGCGGTCAAACATGGCACCCAGATCGAATGCCTCGTGGAGATCGACTGCGGGGCAGGGCGCTGCGGTGTGACCACCACGCCGGCGGTGATCGAGATCGCCAAGGCGATCGAGGCAGCACCCGGGCTGAAGTTCGCCGGCATCCAGGCCTATCAGGGCGCGATGCAGCACCTCGACAGCTACGACGACCGAAAGGCCAAGATCGACGTGGCCGTGGCGCAGGTGAAGGATGCGGTCGACGCGCTGAAGGCCGAGGGGCTGGACTGCGATATCGTCGGCGGTGGCGGCACGGGGTCGTATTACTTCGAGTCGACCTCGGGCGTTTACAACGAGCTTCAGTGCGGGTCCTACGCTTTCATGGATGCTGACTATGGTCGCATTCTGGACAAGGACGGCAACCGCATCGATCGGGGCGAATGGGAAAACGCGCTGTTCATCCTGACCAGCGTCATGAGCCATGCCAAACCGGACAAGGCCATCGTGGATGCCGGGCTGAAGGCGCAGTCGGTGGACAGCGGGTTGCCGGTGATCTTTGGCCGCGACGACGTCGAATACGTCAAATGCTCGGACGAGCATGGGGTTGTCGCGGACCCCAAAGGCGCGCTCAAGGTCAATGACAAGCTCAAGCTGGTGCCGGGTCACTGCGATCCCACCTGCAACGTGCATGACTGGTACGTCGGTGTGCGCGGCGGCAAGGTCGAAACGCTCTGGCCGGTGTCGGCGCGCGGCAAGGCTTATTGAGACCGCAAGGCGGCATGAGGCGCGGGGTTTTGTCCTGCGCCTTCCCTCTCGACAGAAGGACAAGGACAGATGAAGGACATGCCCCAGACTGAGGGACTGATCATCGTGGGCGAGGCCGACTGTGAACGGCTGGTCGGCCGCAAAGAGGCGTTCGAGGCGGTGCAGGCGGTGTTCGGCGCCATGGCGCGGGGGGATGCCTACAACTTTCCGGTGATTCGCGAGGCCATCGGATATGCGGACGCGCTGTATGGCTTCAAGTCCGGCTTCGACAAGGCGGGCATGGTGCTGGGCGTGAAATCCGGCGGCTATTGGCCCGGCAACATGGCCAAGGGACTGACCAACCACCAGTCGACGGTGTTCCTGTTCGATCCGGACACCGGACAGTTGGCGGCACTGGTTGGCGGCAACTACCTGACGGCGGTGCGTACGGCGGCCTCTTCGGCTGTTTCCATCGCGCATCTGGCGCGCAAGGACGCGCGGGTCCTGGGCATGGTGGGCGCGGGGCACCAGTCCGGCTTTCAACTGCGAGCGGCGGTGGAACAACGCGATTTCGACAAGGTTGTCGCATGGAACCCGCACCCCGAGATGCTGCCGAAATTGGCGGCGGTGGCCGAGGAATTGGGTCTGCCCTTCGAGGCGGTCAGCCGCGAGGAATTGGGTGCGCAAGCGGATGTGATCATCACCATCACCTCGGCCTTTGAACCGTTGCTAAACCGCGAGTGGATCAAGCCGGGCACGCATATCGCCTGCATGGGCACCGACACCAAGGGCAAGCAAGAGGTCGACGCAGCGCTGGTCGCCGCAGCGACGGTCTTTACCGACGAGGTGGCGCAATCCATCAGCATCGGAGAGGCGCAGCACGCCATTGCGGCAGGCACGCTGACCGAGGCGGCGATCACCCCCATCGGCCGGGTCATCAACGGCGACCATTCGGGCCGGACCTCGGACAGTGAAATCACGTTGTTCGACGGCACGGGCGTCGGGCTGCAGGATTTGGCGGTCGCCTCCGTCGCGGCGCGGCTGGCCAGCGAAGCAGGCACGGCGCACCGCGTCACCCTGTAAACGACGGGACTGGTCCTGATGGGGGCCGGTCCGCGCGGCGGGCCGTTAATGTCAGGTGAATTTCCGGAACAACCGCGTCCGGTCAAACGCCTGTTCCAGCGCGTCGGTCCGGTCCTTGACCGTCTCCCACAGCATTTCCTGAACAGAGGCGATCACGCATTCCACCAGCAGCATCAGCGTCGCGTTGGAATCCCATGCAGAGGGCACCGCAATCCGTCCCGACAGAGTATGGGACGCAATCCGGTGGATCGGAGAGCGCCACGGATCGGTGAACAGCACGATCTTCGCACCGCGTTCGTGGCACATCTGCCCCATCAAAAGCGTCGCGTTTTCATAGCGGCGTACGTCGAAGGCAACCAGCACGTCGCCTTCGCGCATGTCCAGCAGGTCATGCGGCCAGGAGGCGGCAACCGGCATCAGGCGCACATCGGGCCGGATCATCTGCAAGTGCAGGTAGAGGTACTGCGCCAAAGTTCCGGTGATCCGTCCGCCCGCGATGAAGATGCGCCGGTCCTGATCCGCCAGCAGGCGGCACAACCCGTCGAAATCCGCCGGGTCCACGTCTTCGACCGTGTTGCGCAGGTTCTCGATGGCGCGGCGGGCATAGCGGTTGAGGATATGCTCTTCCGGCAGGTCGGTCTTCCAGTTGTCGTGCTTGGCGATGGGATTCGAGATCATTTCGCCCAGTTCGGCGCGCAATTCGGACTGGAATTGGCCGTATCCGGAAAAGCCCAGTTTCTGCACCAGGCGGGCAACCGTCGGCGTCGAAACCCCGGCCTTTTCCGCCAGTTCTGTGATGCTGCACAGGCCGGAGATCGGGTATTCGTCCAGCAGGACATTGACCAGTTGCCGCTCTGAGCGGGTCATTTCGTCCCGCCGGGACTGAATGGATTCGGCGATGGACATGGGGCAGGGCCCTCGGTGCTTGCAATGTCTGTGAACAGAATTTTACATCCCCATCGCTTCTGTGCAATCTTTTTCACAATCGTCGTTGACAAGGTGTTTCGCGATGCAACAGGCTGGCCGCATGCAAGACTCGCTCGACACCATAGATTTTGGCCCGGCGGTTCACCTTGTCCCCGGCGCGCCCGGCGGATCGGGGGCTGAGGTGCTTGTGGTGTGCGAACATGCCTCGAACCGGGTGCCCTCTGCCTTGCGCGGGCTTGGCCTGTCGGACGACCTGCTGCACAGCCATATCGCATGGGATCCCGGCGCTCTGGATCTGGCGCGGATGATGGCGGCGCAGACCGGGGCGACGCTGGTTCACGGCGGCATTTCCCGGCTGGTCTATGACTGCAACCGCCCGCCGGAATCGCCCGGCGCGATGCCCGAACGCAGCGAACATCACGACATTCCCGGCAACCGCGATCTGAGTGACGCGGACCGTGCCATGCGGGTCGCCGCGGTCTATCGCCCCTTTCACGACAAGGTGTCGGACCGTATCCGGGTCCTGCGTCCGGTGCTGACCCTGATGGTCACGGTGCACAGTTTTACCCCCGTTTTTCAGGGCGTGCGCCGGGCGGTCGAGATCGGCATTTTGCATGGCCGCGATCCGGGCTTTGCGCGGGCGATGATGGCAACCGCGCCCAAGGGGTACGATGTACGGCTGAACGAGCCCTACAGCGCGGCAGACGGTGTGGCCCATACGCTGGACCTGCATGGCGCAGTCAACGGCCTGCCCAATGTCATGCTGGAGGTGCGCAACGACCTCTTGGAAACCGAACAACAGCAAGAGGAAATGGCAAAGCTGTTCGTGCAATGGATCTGCCGCACGCGGGCCCTGACGGAACGTGGAGCACGCGCATGATCGCAGCGATGCGCGTCTACGTCCGCACGGTGGATGCGGTGAATTACCGGATCGGCCGTGTCATGATGTGGGGCCTGTTCGTGATGATGGGGATCCTGCTGTGGTCCTCGATTTCCAAGACCTTTTTCCTGCCCTCGCTCTGGACGCTGGAAATGGCCCAGTTCGCCATGGTGGTCTATTACATCATGGGCGGGCCGTATTCGATCCAGATGGGATCGAACGTGCGGATGGACCTGTTCTATCACCGCTGGAGCGACCGGCAAAAGGCATGGGTCGACGCCTTTACCGTCTTCTTCCTGATCTTCTACCTTGGCGTGCTGCTCTATGGTGGGCTTGGCTCGACCGCCTATTCGCTGGGCTACTGGGGGATGGAGCCGGTCGACTATTTCACCGGGTTGCTGACCGGCGAGGAACAGATCGGGCGGCTGGAACGGTCGTCGACCGCGTGGCGGCCGTTCGTCTGGCCGGTCAAGGCGCTGATGACCTTCGGCATCTTCCTGATGCTGCTGCAGGCCGTGTCGGAGTTTTTCAAGGATATCGCCCGCATTCGGGGCCATGAGATCGGCATCGACCGGACCGAGGAGGCAACCGTATGAGCACGGCTTCGGAGGCGACGCGGTGAGTCAGGACTATATCGCGATCTTCATGTTCGCCTCGATGATGCTGATGCTGTTCACGGGCCAGCGCGTCTTTGGCGCCATCGGCGCGGTGGCCAGCGTGGCGGTGATTGCGCTTTATGGCACGGGCGGGGTGGACATCCCCTTTGCGGCGGCGATGAAGCTGATGAAATGGTATCCGCTGCTGACGCTGCCGATGTTCATCTTCATGGGCTACGTCCTGTCGGAAAGCCGGTTGGCGGATGACCTGTACCGGATGTTCCACGTCTGGATGGGCGGGGTGAACGGCGGGCTTGCCATTGGCACCATCGGGCTGATGGTGCTCGTGTCGGCCATGAACGGTCTGTCCGTAGCGGGCATGGCCATCGGCGCCACCATCGCGCTGCCGGAACTGCTGCGCCGCGGCTATGACAAGATCATGGTGACGGGAGTCATTCAGGCGGGATCGTCTCTTGGCATCCTTGTGCCGCCCTCTGTGGTTCTGGTGCTTTATGCGATGATCGCGCGGCAGCCGGTGGGGCAGTTGTGGCTGGCGGGCGTTCTGCCGGGATTGATGATGGCGGGGCTGTTCATCCTCTACATCTGGGTGCGCTGCAAACTGCAGCCCGATCTTGGCCCAGCGATGGAAGACGCGCATGAGGTTTCCCGCGCCGAAAAGTTCCGCCTTCTGGGCGCGGGGGTGCTGCCGCTGGCGATCTTTGCCGCGATGATGGTGCCCTTTGTGAATGGCTGGACCTCGCTGGTGGAAAGTTCCGCCATTGGCGCGCTGACGGCGCTGGCGGCCTCAATCCTGAAGCGGCGGATGACGTGGAAGATCTTTGAGACCTGCACCAAGCGCACGCTGGGCATTTCGTGCATGTTCATGTGGATCATCCTCGCGGCGCTGGGCTTTGGCGCGGTGTTCGACGGGCTGGGCGCGGTAAACGCAATCGAGAACCTGTTCACCGAGAAGATGGGCCTGAGCCCCTGGATGATCCTGATCCTGATGCAGCTCAGCTTTATCATCATGGGGACGTTTCTGGACGATACCGCGATGCTGGTGATCGTGGCGCCCCTGTATGTGCCGCTGGTGGGCGCGCTGGGTTTCGACC
The DNA here is from genome assembly GCF_052266595.1 of Antarctobacter jejuensis. NCBI lineage: Bacteria > Pseudomonadati > Pseudomonadota > Alphaproteobacteria > Rhodobacterales > Roseobacteraceae > Antarctobacter > Antarctobacter jejuensis. The sequence goes on from NZ_JBQQXJ010000014.1 coordinate 86,076, forward strand.
TGATCTGGTACGGTGTGCTATACACGATCACAACGCAGATCGCCTACATGACGCCGCCCTTCGGCTATAACCTCTTTCTGATGCGCGCCATGGCCCCGCCGGAAATCGGTCTGGGGGACATCTATCGCTCGATCATCCCGTTTGTCGGCGTGATGGTGGTGGCATTGGCATTGATCATGACCTTCCCGCAGATCGCCCTGTGGCTGCCGGAGACCGTCTACGGAAATTAACCAGAACGCTCCGCCAAAGGGGCGCATTTTCAACCCAGACAGAGAGGATATTGGTATGACGACCAGACGTAAGTTCCTGACAACGGCGGCCATCGGTGCGGCCGCTTCCCCGCTGGCCACGCCGGCGCTGGCGCAATCCACCATCAAATGGCGGATGCAGACCTATGCCGGCCCCGCGCTGGCGGCACATGTGATCGACCCGGCAATCGAGATGTTCAACAAGATCGCCGGCGACCGGATGCAGATCGAGCTGTTCTATGCCGATCAGCTGGTGCCCACGGGAGAGCTGTTCCGCGCCATGCAGCGCGGCACCATCGACGCGGTGCAGTCGGATGACGACTCCATGGCCTCGCCCACCGATGTCACCGTCTTCGGCGGCTACTTCCCCTTTGCCTCGCGCTACAGCCTCGATGTGCCGGTGCTGTTCAACCAGTACGGCCTGAACGAGATCTGGGATGAGGAATATTCCAAGGTCGGCGTCAAGCACATCAGCGCGGGCGCCTGGGATCCGTGCCACTTTGCCACCAAGGATCCGATCAACAGCCTTGCCGATCTGCAGGGCAAGCGGGTCTTCACCTTCCCGACGGCGGGCCGCTTCCTTGCGCAGTTCGGCGTGGTGCCGGTGACATTGCCGTGGGAAGACATCGAGGTTGCGGTGCAGACCGGAGAGCTGGACGGCATCGCGTGGTCCGGCATTACCGAGGACTACACTGTCGGCTGGGCCGATGTGACCAACTACTTCCTCACCAACAACATCTCCGGCGCATGGGCGGGCAGCTTCTTTGCCAACATGGACCGCTGGAATGAACTGCCCGAGGATCTGCAGACCCTGTTCCGGGTCTGTTGCGACCAGTCGCATTATTACCGTCAGTGGTGGTACTGGGGTGGTGAGGCGAGCTTGCGCGTCAAAGGCGACAAGATGCAGTTGACCACGATCCCCGATGACGAATGGGCACAAGTCGAGGCCGCTGCGCGTGTCTTCTGGGATGAGATCGCCGCCGAGTCCCCGGTCAAGGCCAAGGTGGTCGAGATCTTCAAGCAGTACAACGCCGACATGGAAAAGGCCGGGCGTCCGTACCGCTATACCTGAACCAAGGCGGGGCCGGTGACATGCCGGCCCCGCGCCACGTCCGGGGACACCCCCCGGATGAACTTCGGAGCGCGACATGGCCACCTCTGAAAAGATACCCGGCGTCTACATCGTCGAAGAGGATGCCTTTCCCAATTCGGTGGTAGAGGTGGCGACGGCTGTACCGGCCTTCATCGGCTATACGGAAAAAGCTGCGCGCGGCGCCGTTCCGATAGCCGCCGTTCCGACCCGGATCACGTCGCTTTCGGAATACACGTCGTATTTTGGCGGCCCCCCGGCAGAGCTTTTTGACAGCGCGGACGGCGTGGCGTTCGTCTCAGCCGCTCCCCGGTTTCGGTTATATGACGCGCTGCGCATGTTCTTCAGCAATGGCGGCGGTCCGTGCTGGATCACCTCCATTGGCGGCTACGGATCAGGCCCGCCTGCGGTCGCGGCCTATACAGACGCGATCTGGGAAACCCTCGCCAAGGAGCAGGAGCCGACGATCTACGTCGCGCCGGACGCGGTTTCACTGGACTTGTCAGGCTACAAGACGGTTACAGAGCGGATGATGCGAGAGTGCCAGACCCTGCAGAACCGGGTTGCGCTGTTGGACCTGCCGGGCGGGGCGGGACAGGATTTGCAGAGCGCAATTCAGACGTTTTGGGACGAGATCGACCTTGGGGACCAACCCAGCTACGGCGCGATCTATGCCCCGTGGCTGAATACGAACCTGCGATCCTCCACTGACGTGACCTACCTGCAATTGAAGACAGACGCGCGCGCGGCCCTCTCTGACAAGATCAAGCAGGAGCTTCCAACCTCTGGCGATACGGCCGCGAATGCGGCCATTTCCGAACTGGCGGACAAGCTGTCGTCGGGCCCGGCCAACCCGCAGGACGCAATTGGGACGGATCAGGCCCTGCGCAATGTCAGCGCGGTCTACCGGACCTGGATGGACGGGCTGCTGGAAGCGGTCAACGTTGTGCCGCCCGCCGGGGCCATGGCCGGTGTCTGGACCCGCACCGACAACAATGTCGGCGTCTTCCAGGCCCCGGCGAATACCGGGATCGTCTCTGTGATCTCGCCGACCGTGACCATCTCTGACGCCGATCAGGGGGATATGAACGTCCCGCTGAACGGCAAGGCGGTGAACGCGATCCGTAGCTTTCCGGGGCGCGGCGTCCTGGTCTGGGGCGCGCGTACGCTGGACGGCAACTCTCAGGACTTTCGCTATATCAACGTGCGCCGCACGCTGATCATGCTGGAACAGTCGATTGCCTTCGCTGCGCAGGCCTATGTCTTTGCACCCAATGACGCGGGCACCTGGACCGCAGTCCAGAGCATGATCTCCAACTTTCTCAACAACCAGTGGAAGGCGGGCGCATTGGCCGGGTCGACACCCGAACAGGCCTATTCCGTGGATGTGGGCCTTGGCAGCACGATGACCGGCAACGACATCCTTGACGGCTACATGCGCGTGACCGTCAGGGTGGCGATCACGCACCCCGCCGAATTCATCGTCATCACGTTCCAGCAAAAGATGCAGACGTCATGACAACCGTTTGACTACAACCCGTCCGACCACGCTTTCCCGTGCCGACCGCCAACCAAAGGGCCAGACCAGCGCGGGTGAGCCTCCGAAATCCGCCCAAAAGGGCATCAAGATCAGCAACGGCTGAAGAGGGCAGACATGACATTGAGCTATGAGGCGCTGAAATCCGCCATCGCCGAGGGGACCATCGACACGGTGTTGACCTGCATCGTCGACATGCAAGGCAGGCTTATGGGCAAACGGTTCCACGCCGAGGCGTTTCTGGACATTGCCGAGGGTGAGACGCATTGCTGCAACTACCTGCTGGCCACCGATATCGACATGGCCACACCCGATGGCTATGCCTCTGCCTCCTGGTCGCGCGGCTATGGTGATTACATCATGCGCCCCGATCTCAGCACCCTGCGTCCGGTGCCCTGGCTGGACGGGACCGCCATTGTGCTCTGTGATCTGATCGACCACCACACCCACGCGCCTGTCCCGATGGCCCCGCGCGAGATCCTGAAACGCCAGATCGCGCGGGCCGAGGCGATGGGCCTGACACCCGTGATGGCGACGGAACTGGAATTCTTCCTGTTTCAGGGCACGGCGGATGAGATCACGCGCGGCGGCTTTGATCTGAAACCGGTGTCTAACTACAACCTCGATTACCATATCTTCCAGACCACAAAAGAAGAGCCGGTGATGCGCCCGATCCGCAACCACCTGCGCACTATGGGTGTCCCGGTCGAGGGGACAAAGGGCGAGGCGGAAATCGGTCAGGAGGAACTGAACATCCGCTATGCAGAGGCGCTGGCCACGGCTGACCATCACACGATGGCCAAACACGCGGTCAAGGAAATCGCCTGGCAGAACGGCTGCGCCGCGACCTTCCTTGCCAAGTGGCACCACGACAAGGTCGGCAGCGCCGCCCATGTGCATCAGTCTCTGTGGAAGGATGGGCAGAACGCCTTTCACGATCCCGACCGCCCGCTTTGCAAGTCGCAACTGATGGACCACTACATGGCGGGGCTGCTGAAATACGCCGCCGAAAGCACCTATTTCGTGGCGCCCTATGTGAACAGCTACAAACGCTTTGCCAAAGGCACCTTTGCGCCGACACAGGTCGTCTGGTCCGTCGACAATCGCACTGCCGCTTTCCGCCTCTGCGGTGATGGCACCAAGGCCGTGCGCGTGGAATGCCGCACGCCGGGCGCCGATATGAACCCTTACTTGGCGCTGGCCGCGATGCTGGCCGCCGGCCTGAAAGGGATCGAGGAAAAGCTGGACCTGCCGGAGCCCTTTGCCGGGGACGCCTATGAGAACGACGAGGCGCGTCACATCCCGCGCACCCTGCAGGAGGCGCGCGAGGCGCTTCTGGGGTCGGACATGCTGCGCGAGGCGTTCGGCGATGACGTGGTGACGCATTACGCCCGCGCTGCCGAATGGGAGATAGACGACTACAACCGCGTGGTGACCGACTATGAAATCGCCCGCGGATTCGAAAAGGCCTGAACCATGACCACCCTGACCTGCATTTCCCCGATCGACGGATCGGTCTTCGCCACGCGTGAGGCGCTGCCGCTCGACAACGCGCAACAGGCAGTGAGCCGCGCCCGCGCCGCTCAGAAAGACTGGGCCGCCCGCCCGCTGTCCGAACGCATTCAACTGGTGCGCGCGGGCGTCGCGGCGGTCGGCGCGATGAACGACGAGATCGTGCCAGAACTGGCGCAGATGATGGGCCGCCCGGTCCGCTATGGCGGCGAATTCGGCGGCTTCAACGAACGCGCCTCCTACATGGCCGATATCGCCGCCGACGCCTTGGCCGATATCGCGGTGGGCGAGGACGAGGTCTTTCGCCGCTACATCAAGCGTGTGCCGCATGGTGTCGTCTTTGTCGTGGCCCCGTGGAACTATCCCTACATGACCGCCATCAACACCGTCGCGCCCGCGCTGATCGCAGGCAATGCCGTGGTCCTGAAACACGCCACCCAGACCCTGTTGGTGGGCGAACGCATGGCGTGCGCCTTTCATGCGGCGGGCATCCCCGAAGACGTCTTTCAGAACGTCTTCCTCGACCATGACACCACCTCCGGCCTTATCGCCGGGGGCGCCTTCGACTTCATCAACTTCACCGGCTCTGTCGGCGGTGGTCAGGCGATGGAACGGGCGGCGGCAGGCACCTTTACCGGCTTGGGACTGGAACTGGGTGGCAAGGATCCGGGCTATGTCATGGAAGACGCCGATCTGGATGCTGCCGTTGACACGCTGATCGACGGGGCGATGTTCAATTCGGGGCAATGTTGCTGCGGCATCGAACGGATCTATGTCCACCACGGCCTTTTTGACGCCTTCGTCGAAAAAGCTGTGCAGATCGTGCGGGGCTATCGTCTCGGCAATCCGCTGGACCCGGAAACCACCCTTGGCCCGATGGCGCACAAACGCTTCGCCGATGAGGTCCGCGCCCAGACGGCAGAGGCGGTGGCACAGGGCGCGACGCCTCTGATCGACCGCTTTGACGCAGACGACGGCGGCGCCTATCTCGGCCCGCAGATCCTGACCAATGTCAGCCACGACATGCGCGTCATGCGCGATGAAAGCTTTGGCCCCGTTGTCGGCATCATGCCGGTCCGCGATGACGCAGAGGCGCTGACCCTGATGAACGACAGCCAGTTCGGCCTGACCGCCAGCCTCTGGACGACCGACCCGGAGCGCGCCGCCGCCCTTGGCGACCGGATCGAAACCGGCACCGTCTTCATGAACCGGGCCGATTATCTCGACCCCGGCCTGTGCTGGACCGGGTGCAAACAGACCGGCCGGGGCGGCGGCCTGTCGGTCATCGGCTACCACAATCTCACCCGCCCGAAATCCTTTCACCTCAAGAAACGCACGGGCTGACTTGCGTTTCTTCTCTTTCCAAATACTGCCGGGGGTGAATGGACCGCAGGTCCAGAGGGGGCAGAGCCCCCATCCCCGTTCACCATCACCAAAAGGGTCCCCGACATGAGCCCCACTGCAAACTGGTCCTACCCCACCGCCATCCGCTTCGGCGCCGGGCGCATCAAGGAAATCGCCGAGGCCTGCGCCGCCGCCGGCATCTCGAAACCGCTACTCGTGACCGACCGCGGCCTTGCCTCCCTGCCGATCACGTCGGCGACGCTTGACCTGATGCAGGCCGCCGGTCTGGGAAGTGCGCTGTTCGCCGAGGTCGATCCCAACCCGAACGAGACCAATCTCGCCGCCGGGGTCGAGGTCTTCCGGTCCGGTGGCCACGATGGTGTCATCGCCTTTGGTGGCGGCTCCGGGCTGGACCTTGGCAAGATGGTCGCCTTCATGGCCGGTCAGACCCGCCCGGTCTGGGATTTCGAGGATATAGGCGACTGGTGGACCCGCGCCGACGCCGATGCGATCTATCCCAACGTGGCCGTGCCGACCACCGCCGGAACCGGGTCAGAGGTCGGGCGCGCATCCGTCCTGACCAATTCCGTGACTCATGAGAAGAAGATCATCTTTCACCCCAAGGTCCTGCCTTCGGTCGTGATCGCTGATCCCGAACTGACCGTTGGCATGCCCAAATCGATCACCGCCGGGACCGGGATGGATGCCTTTGCCCACTGCCTCGAGGCCTATTGCTCACCGCATTACCACCCGATGAGCCAGGGCATCGCGCTGGAGGGGATGAAACTGGTCAAGGAAAACCTGCGCCGGGCTTACGCCTCGCCCGACGATCTGGAGGCGCGCGCCAACATGATGTCGGCGGCAATGATGGGGGCGGTGGCCTTCCAAAAGGGGCTTGGCGCGATCCATGCGCTCAGCCACCCCATCGGTGCGCTCTACAACACGCACCACGGCACGACCAACGCGGTGGTTATGCAGGCGGTGTTGCGGTTCAACCAATCCGCTATCGAGGACCGGCTGGCGCAGGCGGCGGCCTATTTGGGCATTGAGGGCGGTTTTGACGGGTTCTACCAGTTCGTGGGTGAGATCAACGCAACGCTGGGCATCCCCGCCAACCTGGCCGAGATGGGCGTGACCGATCCAGACAAGGTGGCGCTGCTGGAGGGGGCGATGAAAGACCCCAGTTGCGGCGGCAACCCGATCGAAATGACCCGCGACAATACCGCTGTGCTGATCGACAGCCTGTTCTGATCCCGGCGTGTGATTCACAAATCCACAAATCCGGGGTTTGTGAATTACACCTGTTACACATCGACCCGTGTCTTGCTGCAGCCCTTCGCATCCGGCGCTAGGGTGATCTTGTCGAACGGGCGCAGACAGGCGGTTGGGACCTTCCCCGACACGAGCGCCAGTCCCGCCCGCTCGACACGAACTTTCGGAACACAGGTGCGCGGGGTAAGCTGTCATGACGACTCACAAGAAGGACGGAGTTCATGGGGGGAACCTTGAGGCAGCTTTTGGCCACGCACCCGGAGGCGGCGCCAGCGATCGGCGCGCCCTCGCGCGAGTGGCTGAGCTATGGCGCGCTGCGAGCGCAATCGGACGCGATCCGGCAGCAGTTGCGCGCGGCGGGCGTGGGGCCACTGGACCGGGTGGCGATCGTGCTGCCCAATGGCGCGAGCATGGCGACGGCCTTTGTGACGGTGGCCTTGTCGGCCACGACAGCGCCCCTCAATCCTTCGTACCGCGAGGATGAATACGCCTTCTACCTCGAGGATCTGAAGGCCAAGGCCATCATTCTGGAAGAGGGGTACGACGGTCCGGCGCTGGCGGCGGCGCGCCGTTTTGGCCTGACGGTACTGCGTCTGCATGAGGACCCGGAAGTTGCGGGCAAGTTTTCCCTGTCCCCCGAGGCAGGGACCGAGGCGGCGGAGGATGGCTCCCCCGGACCGGAGGACGTGGCCCTGATCCTGCACACCTCGGGCACCACCTCTCGGCCCAAGATCGTTCCCCTGTTGCAGTCGAATATCGCGGCCTCGGCGGAGCATATCGCGCAGTCGCTGGCGCTGACGCCGCAGGATCGCTGTCTGAACGTCATGCCCCTGTTTCACATCCACGGTCTGCTGGCGGCGGTGTCGGCCTCGCTGGCCGCGGGCGGGTCGATTTTCTGCGCGCCGGGGTTCAACGCGCTGAGCTTCTTTGGCCAGATGAAAGAGGCGCGGCCCAGCTGGTACACGGCGGTGCCGACGATGCATCAGGCGATCCTGTCGCGCGCGCCGCGCAATGCCGATGTGATTGCCGATGTGCCGCTGCGTTTCCTGCGCTCGTCCTCGGCCTCTCTGCCCGCGCAGGTGATGGAACAGCTGCGCGAGACCTTCGGCGCGCCGGTGGTCGAGGCCTACGGCATGACCGAGGCGGCGCACCAGATGTGCTGCAACCCGCTGGACCTGCAAAAGCCGGGATCGGTCGGGCGGGCGGCGGGCCCCGAGGTGGCCATTGCCCATGAGGTGGAGAACCGGTTGATCGACGGTATCGGCGAGGTGGTGATATCCGGCCCCAACGTGACGCCGGGCTATGAAGCAAACCCCGAAGCCAACGCCAAGAACTTTTTCGAAGCGGATGGCAAACGCTGGTTCCGCACGGGCGATCAGGGCGGGTTCGATGCCGACGGCTTCCTGAGCCTGACCGGGCGGCTGAAGGAGATCATCAACCGCGGCGGCGAAAAGGTTTCGCCGCTGGAGGTGGATGGCGTGTTGATGGATCACCCAGCGGTGGCGCAATGCGTGGCCTTTGCCCTGCCGCATCCAAAGCTGGGCGAAGAGGTCGCCGCGGCGGTGGTTCTGCGCGAGGGCATGCAGGCAGACGAGGCCGCGATCCGCGCCTTTGCTGCCGAACGCATGGCCGATTTCAAGGTGCCGCGCCGCGTGGTGATCCTGGAAGAGATCCCCAAGGGGGCGACGGGCAAGATGCAGCGCATCGGCATGGCGGAAAAGCTGGGGCTGGTTGCGACCGCGTGAGCGAATGATCGGGCGACCGTGCCTGTGGCGCGGTCGGATGCCTCCGGCGGGCAGTATTTTCAAAGAGAAGAAGCAGGGGGCGCGCGCTGATCCGGCGTGGGAGGGGACATGAAGATCTGTATTTTCGGAGCTGGCGCGATTGGCGGCTACATGGGCGTCAAGCTGGCGCAGGCGGGGGCGGATGTCAGCCTGGTGGCGCGCGGGCCGCATTTGAAGGCCATGCAGGAAAACGGGCTGCGGCTGATCGAGGAGGGGGGAGAGACCACGGTGGACGTGCGCGCCTCTGAGGATCCGGCGGAGTTGGGTGTGCAGGACTATGTGATCGTCACGCTAAAGGCGCATTCGGTGCCAGGTGTGGTGGGAAAGATGGCGCCGCTGATCGGCGAGGGGACGACGATTGTCAGCGGCGTGAACGGCGTGCCGTGGTGGTATTTCCATGGCATCGGCGGCGCGCTTGAAGGGACGCAGCTGGCCTCTGTCGATCCGGGCAACGCGCAATGGGACGGGTTTGGTCCCGACCGGGTGCTGGGCTGCGTGGTCTATCCGGCGGCGGAGGTGATCGAGCCGGGGGTGATCCGGCACGTGGAGGGCAACCGGTTTTCTCTGGGCGAGCCTTCGGGTGAGAAATCGGAGCGGGCGCTGGCCCTGTCCAAGGCACTGGCGGCGGCGGGGTTGAAGGCGCCGGTGCGGCCGCGTTTGCGGGATGAGATCTGGGTCAAGCTGTGGGGGAACCTGTCGTTCAATCCGATCTCTGCCCTGACCCATGCCACGCTGGACGTGCTCTGCACCGATCCGGGCACGCGGGGTGTGGCGCGGGGGATGATGCTTGAGGCGCAGGAGATCGCCGAAAAGCTGGGGGTGAAGTTCCCCATCGATGTGGAGCGGCGGATTGATGGGGGGGCGGCCGTGGGGGCGCATCGGACCTCGATGCTGCAGGATCTGGACGCGGGGCGGCCGATGGAAATCGATGCCTTGGTGGGGTCGGTTCAGGAGCTGGGGCGGATCACCTCGACCCCCACGCCGACCATCGATACGGTGCTGGCGCTGGTGCAGTTGAGGGGGTGTGTGGCGGGCCTGTACGGGTGAACCAAAAAGGGGTGTCCACGCGTGGACAACAAGTTGACGTAACGACCTCAATGGCTTGCAGAGGCAAGTTCATCCTTCCTTAGGATTTGCATCCGGGTCAGTCCGCGTCGATCCTCAGCTTTTGGCCCTCTGCGGCGGAGCTGTAGACGGCCTCTTCGATGGCGATGACCTGCAGGTAATCGCGGGCCGTGTTCTCTGGCCGGGTGCCTTGAGCAAGGCAGTTCACCACGTGGCTTTGCAGTGCCAGAACGCAGTCGCCGCCGAAGGTGCCGGAGGTGTCGGGCGGCAGGATCGTCTCAACCTCCAGCGCGCCGAAGCGGCGCAGGTGAAGTGCGCCGTCGCCGGTGAGGGTGAGGGTGCCTGTGGTGCCTTCGGCCAGCGCCTCTCCCATGGTGCAGCGGGTGTTGGTGGCGGCGTGATCCAAGAGGCGGTTGCCGTCAAAGAGCGCGCGTGCTCCATTGGCATGATCGAAGAGGATATAACCCGCATCCTCTCCCGCGATCACCGGGTTCATCTGCCGCAGGTCGGCATAGACCGCCGAAGGCGGGCCCAGCAGAAAGCGGAAAGTGTCGATCCAGTGGACGGCGGTTTCATGCACCAAGAAGCGCGGCATCTGCTGGAAATAGGGCTGCCGGTCGAGGTAGGCGCGGGGGCCCTGTCCGTCGCCGGGGCGCAGGCGAAAGGTGACTTGCAGAACCTCGCCAATCTCACCGGCGTCCAGACGGGATTTCAGCGCGCGATACCACGGCTGAAAGCGGAAATTCTCGTGGATGACCAGCAGGGCGCCCGCCTCTTCGGCCTCTTGCGTGATGGCGCGCGCCTCTTTCATCGAGGTGCAGAAGGGTTTCTGACAGATGATCGCGCGGACACCGGCGGCCAGCGCCGTGCGGATGGCCTGTGCCTGTGCCGGAGGCGGCACGATCACATCCAGCAGGTCGGGCGTTTCGGCGCGCAGCATCTGGTCCAGATCGGTGAAGGCGGCCACGCCGATGGCGCGCGCCCTGTCCGCGTCGCGGTCACAGGCGGCGATCAGATCGACGCCGGGGATCTTGCGCCATGCGGTATAGTGGAACTGGCTGAAATAGCCCGCGCCCAGACCGGCAACCTTGATCGGGCCGGTGCCCGGCTGTTGTGTCATGCCTGTTCTCCTCTCCTGCCGCAGCCGAGCATAGACCGGCGCGCGCGGCCTGCCTACAGTGCGCGTGGGCCGATTGGGTCCGGGGGAGGGAGAGCAGTCATGTTTGCGGTCGTCGTCACGTTCGAGATCAAACCGGAGGGCGCGGGCGCCTTTCTGGATCTTGTCACGCAGAATGCGCACGCCTCTGTGCGCGATGAACCGGGATGCCATCAGTTCGACGTCTGCGCCGACCCCGCGCGCCCCGGCGAGGTGTTCCTGTACGAATTGTACGACGATCAAGCTGCCTTTGAGGCGCATATGACCACCACGCATTTCATCAGCTTCGATGCCGACAGCGCGCCATTTGTGTTGTCGAAATCGGTCCGGACCTATGCGCAGGTGTTTCAATGACCGCCTGGGAGGTGCATGCGGTCAAATACGCCGATCGCGCGGCGCGGGTGCGGGCGGACAGCTTTATCTTTGACGACAACCACGATGCGCCGCATGCGATGGATTATTTCATCTGGGTGTTGCGGCGGGGCGCGGAGGTGATCCTTGTCGACACCGGCTATGACGATGCCGAGGCGCAGGCGCGCGAGCGGCCGATCCGGCTGGACCCGGTGGCGGCGCTGAAACCCTTGGGCATCGCGCCCGAGGCGGTGACGCAGCTGATCGTGACGCATCTGCATTATGATCACGCCGGGGGGCTGCACCTGTTTCCCAATGCCACGCTGCACATGCAGGCGGCAGAAATGGCCTATGCCACCGGGCCGTGCATGTGCCATGACGTGCTGCGGATGCCCTATACCGCCGGTCATATCTGCGAGGCGGTGAAGCGGCTGTATTCCGGCAAGGTGGTGTTCCACGAAGGGGATGCGCAGATCGCCGAGGATGTGACCGTGCATTGCATCGGCGGGCATTCGCGCGGGTTGCAGGCGGTGCGGGTGCTGACGACGACCGGCTGGATGGTGCTGGCCTCTGACGCGACGCATTTCTACGAGAACTTCTGGCTGCGCAAACCCTTTCCCATCGTTGTCGATCTGCAGGACATGCTGGACGGGTTCGGGCGGCTGGAGCAACTGGCCTCTCGCCGGGAATTGGTGGTGCCGGGGCATGACCCGCTGGTGCGGCGGCTGTTCCCCGCGGGCGTGGCGGATCATATCACCCGGCTGGACCCCGGACCGCAGGAGGTGATTTCGCCCGCGCTGTTCCGGTCTGATGCGGTTTGACGTGACCCTTGCAAAGCGGTCCTCCCGCTCTGTCAGGAATGATAGATAATCGCTCATCTTGCTGCGGCGCGGCTTGTCTGGGCGGGGTGTCACCCGGCATATGCGAAAGGACCGCGCGGCGTGAAAAGGAGGCCGGGGCGGGTTTTCCGGGGAGAGAGACATGACACTTGGATTTGCCATTCTGGGCGCGGGCCGCATCGGTCAGGCCCATGCCCGTGCCATTTCGGCGACGCCGGGTGCGACATTCGTGGCGCTGGCCGAGCCCTATCAGGCGGCGGCCGAGGATATGGCGGCGCGCTATGGCTGTGACCTGCGGTCGATCGACGAGATCGCGGCAAGCGATGACATTCAGGCGGTGGCCATCTGCACGCCGACCGACACCCATTCCGACCTGATCGAGAAATTCGCCAAGGCGGGCAAGGCGATCTTTTGCGAAAAGCCGGTGGACCTGTCGGCAGAGCGGGTCCGGCAGGCCCTGGCCACGGTCAAAGAGACCGGCGCCAGGCTGATGGTCGGTTTCAACCGGCGCTTCGATCCGGATTTCACCGCCGTGAAGGCGGCGATCGACGATGGCAGCATCGGTGACGTGGAAATGGTGGTGATTACCTCGCGCGATCCCGGCCCGCCGCCGGCCGCCTACATCAAGGTCTCTGGCGGGATTTTCCGCGACATGACGATCCACGATTTCGACATGGCGCGCTGGCTGTTGGGCGAAGAGCCGGTGACGGTCATGGCGCAGGGGTCCGTTCTGGTGGACCCCGAGATCGGCGAGCTGGGCGATTTCGACAGCGTGAACGTGATCCTCAAGACCGCGTCGGGCAAGCAGGCGGTGATCACCAACTCGCGCCGGGCCACCTATGGTTATGACCAGCGGATCGAGGTGCATGGCTCTGAGGGCATGGTCTCTGCGGCGAACCGGCATGAGAGCACGGTCGAGCTTGCGGGGCTGAAGAGCTATGCGCGTCCGCCGCTGCTGAACTTCTTCATGGACCGTTACGCGGCTGCCTATGCCAACGAGATCGCGGCCTTCGTCAAGGCGATCAACGAGGGCACCGACCTGCCGACCACAGGTCTGGACGGGCTGAAGGCGCTGGAACTGGCCGATGCGGCGCTGGAATCGGCGCAGACCGGCAAGGCGGTGACGCTGTCGTAAACCGGATCAACGCGCCCGGTGATGGCCGGGCGCGTGAATTTTTGGGGCAGGACCCCCTGCAAAGCCGGCTCTGCCGGCTTTTTTCTTGTGTCAGCTGGGGGTTTCGGGCTGAGTTAGTGCTCTCAAATTTGTTTCCTTGTAAACAAACTCTGGACAAGGCGGTTTGAATTTGGTCCCATGCGCCAAGACGATCAAGAGCATGGACAGGTGGCATGCCGCATATTAAACCGACCGTGCGGGCGGGTAATGTGTTGCGATATAGTGCAAGCTGTGCAAAATTCTGCACATCGTTCGGCGCCGCCCGGCGCATTCTGAGGGGAGGTCAGAATGAAGGGACGTTGCGAGGCATGGCCCGCCGTGAGCGGGCCCCGATTCCACGGTTCGTTGCGGGGGGCTATCCCTAGGGTTGCGACAGCTTCGACCGCCATGGACATCACCGATAACTGCGGCCATCGTTGCCGTTGCATCGGCGCGGATTTCGGGCCGAACGGGTTTTCAGGATAATCGACCGCGGTCTTCGGGCAGCGGCAAAACAGGGTCATCAGGGAGGAACACATGACCACACGGAGAACACTTCTGGGCGCGGCCGCGGCAATTGCCATGGCGCTGACCGGCACCACTGCAATGGCCAAGGAGGTGCTGACGCTGCACCAATTCCTGCCGCCGCAGGCCAATGTGCCCAAGCTGGTGCTGGACGTCTGGGCCGACCGGGTCGAAGAGGCCTCGGGCGGGGAGATCGTCGTCGAGCGCTATCCCTCGATGCAACTGGGCGGGACGCCGCCGGAACTGATGGATCAGGCCATCGACGGCATTGCCGACGTTGTCTGGACCGTGGTTGGCTATACGCCGGGCCGCTATCCCTCGACCGAGGTATTTGAACTGCCTTTCATGGTGAATGATGCGCGCGCCGGATCCTACGCCTATTGGAAGCTGTTCGAAAAGCACATGGAGAACGGCGAATTCGCCGATCTCAAGATCCTTGGCACCTGGGTGCACGGGCCGGGCATGTTCCACACCAACAAGCCGGTCAACGTACCGGGTGATCTGGACGGGATGAAGATCCGTGGCGGCTCGCGTCTGGTGAATGACCTGCTGACCCGCGTGGGCGCAGAGCCCATCGGCATGCCGGTTCCGGCCGTGTCCGAGGCGCTGTCCAAGGGCGTTCTGGACGGCACCACCATCCCGTGGGAAGTGACCCCGGCGCTGAAGGTGCCCGAACTGGTCACGAACCACACCGAGTTCGACGGTCCCGGCCTTTACACGCTGACCTTTGTTCTGGCCATGAACAAGGACCGCTACGAGACCCTGCCGGAGAACCTGCAGAAGGTGATCGACGACAATTCCGGGCTGGCCTTCTCGATCTTCGCGGGCGGCACGCAGGGCGATGCCGACGGTCCGGCGCGCCAGATCGCCGTGGATCTGGGCAACAATATCATCACCGTCTCCGAGGAAGATGCCGGCAAATGGGCCGAGATCGTCGACCCGATCTATGCCGACTGGATCGCCGACATGACGGAAAAGGGCATCGACGGTCAGGCGCTGATCGACGAGGCCAAGGCGCTGATGGCGGAATATACGCCTGACATGGACACCTTCGCCAAGTAAGGCATCCATACCGGGCCGCGGGCAGATCCCGCGGCCCAATTTTCCGAATAGCAAATGGGGAGCAAAGGGATGATCGGTTTTCACCGCATCGTGCTGGGGCTGGCGCGCCTGATGGCCCTGCTGGGCGGGCTGGTCCTGCTGATCTTGGTCCTGATCACCTGCATTTCCATTCTGGGCCGGGCTGCAAATACCACGCTGCATTCCGACACGATGATGGCGATCATGCCCGGTGTCGCCAATGCGCTGATCGATGCGGGCATCGGGGCCATCCGCGGATCCTATGAGATGGTCGAGGCCGGAATGGCCTTTTGCATCTTTGCCTTTCTGCCCTTTTGTACCGTGACCACCGGTCATGCCTCTGTGGATGTGTTCACCAACAACCTGCCGCGCGGTGTGAACCGGGTGCTGGAATTGCTGATCGCCATCCTGTTTGCCGGGGCCTTGGTGCTGATCGCGGTGCAACTATACGAAGGCACCTTGCGCAAGTTCAGTTCCGGCCAGACCTCTTTGCTGTTGGAATATCCGATCTGGTGGGCCTATGCGGCCAGCCTTGCCGGTGCGGTCGCCGCGGCGCTGGCCTCTGTCTACATGGCGCTGGTGCGTCTTTACGAACTGGCCAGCGGACGGATCGTCGTTCCGAATGCCGTGGGAGCGGACCATTGAGCAACCTCGAAATCGGCATCTACTCTTTCCCGGCGCTGCTGCTGTTGATCTTTCTGCGCGTGCCGATCGGGCTGGCGATGTTCGTCACCGGTTTCGCGGGGTTCTACCTGGTCATGGGCAGCACGCGGCTGCCGATGGCGCAGTTGAAAGACCTGACCTATTCGACCTTTTCGAACTACTCGCTGTCCATCGTGCCGATGTTCCTGCTGATGGGATATTTCGCGACGCTGGGGGGCATGAGCAAGGCGCTGTTCAAGGCGGCGGAGAGCTTTCTGGGCCATCGGCGCGGCGGCGTGGCCATGGCGGCCATCGGCGCCTGTGCGGGCTTTGGCGCCATTTGCGGATCCTCTTTGGCGACGGCCGCCACCATGAGCCGCGTCGCCCTGCCGGAACTGAAACGCTATGGCTATGAGGGCGGATTTTCCACCGCCACGCTGGCGGCGGGCGGCACCCTTGGCATCCTGATCCCGCCCTCTGTGGTGCTGGTGATCTACGCCATCCTGACCGAACAGAACATCGCCAAGCTGTTTCTTGCGGCCTTTATCCCCGGCATCCTTGCCGCCATCGGCTACATGATCGCGGTGTCGATCTATGTCCGGGTGAACCCGGGGTCCGCCGGCGTGCGCGAGCCGGTGCCGATGTCGGAACGGTTCGCCGCCCTGTTCGATGTCTGGCCCGTGCTGATGGTGTTCATCGCGGTGGTTGGCGGCATCTACGGCGGCATCTTTACCCCGACCGAAGGCGCGGCGGTGGGCGCGCTTGGCACCGGGATCATCGCGCTGGTCAATGGCGGGCTGACGTTCCGCACGCTGCTGGACAGCTTTACCGATACGGCGCGGTCCTCTGCGATGATCTTTTTCATCGTGTTCGGCGCGGCCTTTTACAACCTGTTCCTTGCCCGCACGCGGGTGCCGCAGGAACTGTCGAACTGGGTTGTGGAGCTGGGCATGTCGCCGATCGCGGTGCTGGCGATCATCCTTGTGATCTACCTGCTGCTGGGCTGTTTCATGGACAGCCTGTCGATGATCCTGCTGACGATCCCGATCTTTTTCCCGGTGATCACGGCGCTGGATTTCGGCCTGTCGGCGGAGCACACGGCGATCTGGTTCGGCATCCTCGTGCTGATCGTGGTGGAGGTCGGGTTGATCACGCCGCCGGTGGGAATGAACCTGTTTGTGATCAACGCGATGGATCCGGAAACCCCGATGGTGCAGACCTACAAGGCGGTGCTGTTTTACGTCGCCTCGGATCTGGTGCGGGTGGTGATCCTGGTCGCCTTTCCGGCGATCACGCTGTTTTTGCTGCCGGGGTAGGGGTGTTCTGCCGTAGGCGCGCCTTCGGCAGCTGTCCCGTCACAGCGGATCTGTGGCGCCCTGGCGTATTTTTAAAGAGAAGAAACCCGTAAGCGGGAGGAGCAAGTCATGGACATCAGTGGACAGGTCGCCATCGTCACCGGGGGGGCTAGCGGATTGGGCGCGGCGACGGCGCGGCGGTTGGCGGCGGACGGGGCGCGTGTCGGCATTCTGGATTTCGATGCAGAGCGGGCCTCTGCTGTGGCGGCGGAAATCGGCGGCCATGCGGTGCGCACGGATGTGGGCGATGAGGCCAGTGTCGAGGCGGCGGTGGCAGAGATCGCCGATAGCCTGGGCGCGCCACGGGTGGCGGTCAGCTGCGCCGGCATCGGCCCTGCGGCGCGGATCGTGGGGCGTGAGGGCAAGCTGTCGACCGACCTGTTCGAAAAGACCATCCGGGTGAACCTGATGGGCACCTATTTCGTCATGTCCCACGCGGCGCGGGCGATGATGGCGCTGGACCCCATGGAGACCGGTGAGCGCGGCGTGGTGGTGAACACCGCCAGCATCGCCTTTCAGGACGGCCAGATCGGGCAGTCGGCCTATGCGGCCTCCAAGGGGGCGATTGCCGCCATGTGCCTGCCTGCCGCGCGCGAGATGGCCAAGCAGGGCGTACGGGTGATGGCGATTGCACCGGGGCTGTTCAACACGCCGATGATGGAGGGCCTGCCAGAGGAGACGACGGCGGGGATCGTCGCCAACATTCCTTTTCCGCACCGGCTGGGCGATCCGGCGGAATATGCGCAGATGGTCAGTCAGATCGTCGCCAATCCCTATCTGAACGGCACCACCATCCGTCTGGATGCGGCGGTGCGGCTGCCGCAGCGCTGAGGAGGCCGCCATGTCGCGCTATCGCTCCCACGCCGTTGTTCGCGAGGATCGGGCCGATGGCTCGGTGATCCTGCGTTCGGGGCACGAGATGACGACACCGGCGCAAAAGACCGGTGACTGGCTGGATCACTGGGCCGAGGTGGCGCCCGACCGGGTGTTCCTTGCGGAGCGGTCCGGCGCGGGATGGCGCGAGGTGACCTACAAGGAGGCGCGCGATGCGGTGCGCCTGATCGCGGCGAGCCTGCTGGAGCGGGGGATGGGGGCGGAGACGCCGATCCTGATCATTTCGGGCAACGGAGTGGACCACGGGTTGCTGGCGCTGGCGGCGCAATATGTCGGGGTGCCGACCGTGCCGCTGGCCGAGCAATATGCGCTGATTCCCGGGGCATGGCCGCAGTTGGAGCATTGCGCGCAACTGGTGCAGCCCGCGATGGTCTTTGCAGATGATGGCGAACGCTTTGCCACGGCGCTGGCGCACGACCTGTTCGACGGGATGGAACGGGTTGTCGCCCGCAATCCGCAGGTGGGCGAGACGGAGCTGACCTCCATGCTGCGCGGGGGCGACGGGCTGGCCGTGGCGGCGGCTGCGCTGGAGGTGGGGCCCGATACGGTGGCGAAATACCTGATGACCTCGGGCTCTACCTCGTACCCAAAGGGGGTGATCACGACGCAGCGGATGATGTGTGCCAATCAGGCGCAGATCGCCGATGCCTTGCCTTTCCTGCGGGAGCGTCCGCCGCGCATCGTCGATTGGCTGCCGTGGAACCATGTCTTTGGCGGGTCGCACAACGTCAACATGATGCTGGCGAACGGCGGGTCGCTGTATATCGACGGCGGCAAGCCGATCCCGGCCAAGATCGCGGAGACGATCGAGAACAACCGCCTGATGAACGGGACGCTGGCCTTCAACGTGCCGGTAGGCTTTGCTATGTTGCGCAATGCCCTGAAGGCGGATCCGGAGCTGCGGCAGAGCTATTTCCGCGAATTGGACATGCTGTTTTATGCGGGGGCCTCGCTGCCGCAGGATGTCTGGACCGATCTGGAAGACATGGCGCGCGAGGTGCGGGGCGACCTGCCTTTGTTCACGACCTCCTGGGGGCTGACGGAAACTGCGCCCGCTTGCCTGATCCAGCATGAGCCGGGCGGGCGTTCGGGCAATATCGGCGTGCCGATGACCGGGGTAGAGGTCAAGCTGATCCCGGATGACGACATGCGCTGTGAAATCCGGGTGCGCGGGCCGAATATAATGCCGGGCTACCTGCATGACCGTGAAAAGACCGCCGAGGCCTTTGACGACGAGGGTTATTTCATCACCGGGGATGCGGTGAAATTTGTCGATCCCGCAGACCCGAACAAGGGGATGCGCTTTGACGGGCGGATTTCCGAGGATTTCAAGCTGATGACTGGGACCTGGGTGCGGGCGGCGACGCTGCGACTGGAGTTGTTGCAGGAATATGCGCCCTTGGCGCAGGACATCGTGCTGTGCGGGGCCGACCGGAACGAGGTGGGGGTGATGATCTTTCCCACGGCCGAGGTCATCGAGATGGGCGAGGCCGATGGGGCTGTGCTGATCGGCGACGCGCTGCGCGACGCGCTGACCGGGAGAATGCAGCTGCGCACCGATCACGGGTCTGCCGCGCGGGTCATGCGGGCGCTGGTTCTGGCGGAACCGCCCTCGCTGGGCGATGGAGAGATTACCGCCAAGGGCAACCTGAACTACCGCAAGATCCTGACGCGACGCGCGGATCTGTTGGAGCGGCTCTACAGCGACGATCCCTCTGTCATCCGGATTTGAGCAATATAGTGCGTAAATCGTGCCAATTGCACGCGTCCTGTCATGAAAACTTGCAATGATGCAGATATTTTGCATCATAGTGCATGTTCGAGTCACCCTTGGGGAGAGGAGCCCCGCGCGACAGGTCGGTCTACGGCCGCGGGGTGAGGCAAGTCCCGGAGGCTCTCCGGGCGAGGGGAGGATCCATGACGGACAATCAGAATGCAGCGCTGTATTTTGTCGACCGCCACCTGCACGAGGGCCGGGCCGACAAGCCCGCCTTTCGTGAGGCAGCCGGGCAAAAGCGCACTCTCAGCTATGGTGATCTTGCAGCGGGCAGCGACCGGGTGGCCGGGGCGCTGGTCCGCGCCGATATCCGGCCCGAAGAGCGGATCGCCTGCATCGTGCTCGACCAGATCGAATATCCGCAACTGTTCTGGGGCGCGATGAAGGCGCATGTGGTGCCGATCGCGCTGAACACTTTGCTGACCGGTGAGGCCTATGAGTTCATCCTGAACGACAGTCGCGCGACCTGCCTGTTCGTTTCCGCGGAATTGCTGGATTCCGTTTTGCCTGCCGCACGCAAAAGCCGGCATCTGCGCCGGATCGTGGTGATCGGCGGCGAGGCGCCGGAGGGCACCGAAAGCTGGGACAGCTTCATGGCCGGCGCCGAACCGGTCGAGGCCGCGCGGGTCAGCGAGGATGAATGCGCTTTCTGGCTCTATTCCTCCGGCTCGACCGGCCTGCCCAAGGGGGTGCGGCATGTGCACGGCGCGTTGCGGGCGACATCCGACACCTACGGGGCGCAGGTGCTGGGCATCCGCGAAGAGGACACCGTTTTTTCGGTGGCGAAGATCTTTTTCGCCTATGGCCTTGGCAATGCGATGACGTTCCCCCTGTCCGTCGGGGCGACAACGGTGCTGTTCAATGGCCGCCCCACGCCGGATGTGGCGGTCAGGATCGTGGCCGAGGAAAAGCCCACGATTTTCTGCGGGGTGCCGACGCTCTATGCAGCGACGGTGCATTGGCTGGAACAGAACGGCGTGCCGGATCACAGCCTGCGCTGCTGCATTTCCGCCGGGGAGGCGCTGCCCGAAGAGGTGGGCAATGCGTGGCGGCGGCTGTGGGGCGTGGACATTCTTGACGGTGTCGGGTCGACCGAGATGCTGCACATCTTCCTGTCGAACCGTCCCGGGGATGTGGTCTATGGCACCTCCGGACTGCCGGTGCCGGGCTATGAATTGCGCTGTGTCGATGAGGACGGGCAGGAGATCACGCCGGGGGGCGTTGGCGAATTGCTGGTGCGCGGGGCCTCTGCCGCCGATGGTTATTGGAACAAGCGCAACAAAAGCCGGGCGACATTCGAGGGCGAGTGGACCCGGACCGGCGACAAGTACGAGATCACCGAAGAGGGGCGGTTTGTCTACTGCGGGCGCACCGACGACATGTTCAAGGTGTCAGGCATCTGGGTGTCTCCGTTCGAGGTGGAGCAGGCGCTGATCGCGCATCCTGGCGTGCTGGAGGCAGCGGTGGTGCCGCACCGGGACGCCGAGGGGCTGGAAAAGCCGCGCGCCTTTGTCGTCCTGAAAGACGGGGCCACGGCCGAGGCGGTGACGTCGGAGCTGAAGGATTTCGTCAAGGCCAAGGTGGGCGCGTGGAAATACCCGCGCTGGATCGAGGTGGTCGAGGATCTGCCCAAGACGGCGACGGGCAAGATTCAGCGTTTCAAATTGCGGGAGGTGGCGTGATGGAGTGGTCTGACGGGGCAAAGGGGTTTGTGACGGCGGGTGGCAAGCGGCTGGAGGCGCAGTGCTTTGGCCCATCGCCTGCAGAGGCGCCGACCATCGTGCTGTTGCACGAGGGGCTGGGCTGTCTGGCGCTGTGGCGGGATTTCCCGCAGGCCTTGGCGGAGGCGACCGGCTGGGGCGTGTTTGTCTACTCGCGGGCGGGCTATGGTCAGTCCGATCTGGATGCCTTGCCGCGGCCGCTGGATTACATGACGCGCGAAGCGGTGGAGGTGCTGCCCGAGGTGCTGGACGCCTTTGGATTTCAGCGCGGGGTGCTGATGGGTCATTCGGACGGCGCGACGATCGCGGCGATCTATGCCGGGTCGGTGTCCGATCACCGGGTGCGGGGGCTGGTGCTGATGGCGCCGCATTTCTTTACCGAGGAGATGGGGCTGCGCCAGATCGCGGCAGCGCGTGAGGTCTTTGCCAGCGGCGATATGCGCGCGAAGATGGCCAAGTATCACCGCGACCCCGAGCATACCTTCAAGGGCTGGAACGACGCCTGGCTGGATCCGGGGTTCAAGGCGTGGAACGTGGGCGATGTAATTGACTACCTCCGCATCCCGGTGCTGGCGGTGCAGGGGCGTGACGACGAATACGGCACGCTGGCGCAGATCGAAGAGGTCGAGACGCGGTGCTATGCGCCGGTCGATACGCTGATCCTGGACGACTGCCGCCATGCGCCGCAGATGGATCAGCCCCGGGCGGTGCTGGACGGGGTGACGGAGTTCGTGACCCGGTTGGACCGCATCGAACGGGCCGGGCCCGAGGCGGCCTGAGCCATGGACCTGCCGGACCAGCCCTACCTGCCGGGATTGACCGCGCGGCCCGCCGAGGAGGATTTCGACGGGTTGAAAGGCGTATCAGCGCCGCTGAAAGACTGCCCTGCGTGGCAGGCAGGGAGGCGCTTTTTCGACGCGGGATACTATTGGGAGGCGCATGAGGTCTGGGAGGCGGTCTGGATGGCGGCACCCGCCAATTCGGCGGAACGGCACCTTGTGCAGGGGATGATCCAACTGGCCAACGCCGGGCTGAAGCGCCGCATGGGCCGGACCCGCGCGGCAGAGCGGCTGGACGACATGGCCGGGGTGATTCTGTCCGAGGCTGTGGCGCGGGGCGGGGCGGCGGCGATGGACCTTTCGGAGAGCGATCTGACCGGGGCGCGGCAGGCCGTTGAGGCGGTGCTTGCCGTGAATAGTGCAATATAATGCATGTAATGACGCTGTGTCTCGGCAAAATCTCAAGAAAAGACGCAGTTTCGGTGTACTTTTTGCCGAAAGCCGTGTAGATCAAATGAATAATGGCACTATAGTGCATGTATCGGGAGGAGGATGGACCCATGGCCAAACGCATAGACTTTCAGGTGGACCCCTCCAGCTATCGCCATTGGCGGGTGGAGTATGACGGTCCGGTCGCCAACCTCTACATGGATGTGGATGAGAACGGCGGTTTGTTCGACGGCTATCTGCTGAAGATGAACTCTTATGATCTGGGCGTGGATATCGAGCTGGCTGACGTGGTGCAGCGGATGCGGTTCGAACACCCGGAGGTGAAGGTGGTGGTGATGCAGTCCGGCAAGGATCGCATCTTTTGCGCCGGGGCCAACATCCGCATGCTTGGGGGCGCTGCGCACAGTCACAAGGTCAACTTCTGCAAGTTCACCAACGAGACGCGCAACACATTCGAAGCCGCCGAGGAGGACTCGGGGCAGAAATACATCGCGGCGGTGCGCGGGTCCTGTGCGGGCGGCGGCTATGAGCTGGCGCTGGCCTGCAACCACATCATGCTGACAGATGACAGCACTTCGAACGTGGCGCTGCCAGAGGTGCCGCTGCTGGCGGTGCTGCCGGGGACGGGCGGGCTGACCCGTGTGACCGACAAGCGCAAGGTGCGCCGCGATCGGGCGGATGTCTTCTGCTCGACCGAGGAAGGGGTGCGCGGCAAGCGGGCCAAGGACTGGCGGTTGGTGGATGAGGTCATCCCGAATTCCAAGTTCGACGCCACGGTGCAGGAACGGGCACAGGAATTTGCCGCCGCTTCCAAGAAGGCTGATGTCGCGCAGGGGATCACCCTGACGCCGCTGGACCGGTCGTTCCATGACGATGGCTCTGTCACATATTCCACCGTCGAGGTGGCTGCCGACCGCGCCGCGCGCACGGTGACGATCACCCTGAAAGGCCCGGATGCCGAGGCCCCCGCCGACATGGAGGCCTTTACCGCCGAAGGCGCGCAGGCCTACATGCTGCGCCTCGCGCGCGAGTTGGACGATGCGATCCTGCACCTGCGCCTGAATGAGCCGGAACTGGGCCTGATGATTTTCCGCGCGCAGGGCGATCCGGAGGTGCTGGCCGGGCATGAAAAGCTGCTGATGGACAACGCCGATCACTGGCTGGCGGCGGAGGTTCTGCAATACTGGAAGCGGATCTTGAAGCGGGTCGATGTGACCTCGCGCAGCATGGTGGCGCTGGTCGAGCACGGGTCGTGCTTTGCGGGGATCCTGGCCGAGTTGCTGTTCTCCGTCGACCGCAGCTATATGATGGAAGACGAGTTCGAAGGCGACAACCGTCCGATGGCGACGGTGACACTGAGCGACGCCAACTTTGGCCCGATGAAGATGGCCAACGGGCTGACCCGTCTGGAAACCCGGTTCCTTGATGATGACGAGGCGCTGGAAAAGGCACGCGCCACGAAGGGCGAGGCGCTGGAGGCCGAGGAAGCCGAGGAGGCGGGCCTTGTGACCATGATCCTAGACGATATCGACTGGGAGGATGAGATCCGCATCTTCCTCGAAGAGCGCGCCAGCTTCAGCCCGGATGCGATGACGGGGATGGAAGCGAACCTGCGCTTTGCCGGGCCAGAGACGATGGAGACTCGGATCTTTGGCCGCCTGACCGCATGGCAGAACTGGATCTTCATCCGGCCCAATGCGGTGGGCGCGGATGGCGCGCTGCAGCGATACGGCACGGGCCAGCGCGGCGAATATAGCATGGAGCGCGTGTAACGGCGTTCGGAACGGCGGGGTAAACCCCGCCCTAAGGGTCCCGGTGCCGCCGGTCCCGATCAGAGATGTAGGGCGGGGTTCACCCCGCCGCCCAAGGAGGAAAAGCAATGCTCGACCTGATCAACGTGAGCTATGACACCCAGATCCCGAACAACGTCGGGCTGTCGTCGGACAAGAAGGTGCTGAAGGCGCTGGAACGCTGGCACCCCGGTTATATCAACTGGTGGAACGACCTGATCCCGCAGAACTTTCAGGAATCGATGGTCTATCTGCGGACGGCCGTTTCGGTAGACCCCAAGGGCTGGGCCAAGTTCGATTACGTGAAGATGCCCGAGTATCGCTGGGGCGTCTTGCTGGCGCCGCAGGTCGAGGACCGGCGCATTCCCTGTGGCGAGCACGCGGGTGAACTTGCCTGGCAGGAAGTGCCGGGCGAATACCGCAACCTGATGAAGCGTCTGATCGTCATTCAGGGCGACACAGAGCCGGGCTCGGTCGAGCAGCAGCGCTTTCTGGGGCTGACGGCGCCCTCGCTTTACGACATGCGCAACCTGTTCCAGGTGAACGTCGAAGAGGGCCGGCATCTCTGGGCGATGGTCTACCTGCTGTTCAAGTATTTCGGCAAGGATGGCCGCGAAGAGGCGGATGATCTCTTGCGCCGCTCGTCCGGGTCCGAGGAAGCGCCCCGGATGCTGGGCGCGTTCAATGAGGAAACGCCGGACTGGCTGTCCTTTTTCATGTTCACCTACTTCACCGACCGTGACGGCAAGATGCAGTTGGAAAGCTTGGCGCAGTCCGGGTTCGATCCGCTGTCGCGCACGTGCCGCTTCATGCTGACCGAGGAAGCGCACCACATGTTCGTGGGCGAAACGGGCGTGGGCCGCACAATTCAGGCGACCTGCGAGGCGATGAAGAAGGCGGGCATCAGCGATCCATACGACATCAACAAGATCCGCGAGCTGGGCGTGATCGACCTGCCCACGATCCAGAAAAAGCTGAACCTGCACTATACCCTGTCGCTGGACCTGTTCGGGCAGGAGGTGTCGACCAACGCGGCCAATGCCTTTAACGCAGGGATCAAGGGCCGCTACATGGAGACCCGGATCGACGACGATCACAAGCTGACGGGCGACACCTACAAGGTGCTGGACATCGTCGACGGTCAGGTGATCGAACGCGAGGTGCCGGCGCTGACCGCGATCAACATGCGCCTGCGGGATGACTATGTCCGCGATGCGAGCGGCGGTGTCGGGCGCTGGAACAAGCAGATCCAGAAGTCCGGGATCGAGTTCGAGCTGAAGCTGCCGCACCAGGCCTTCAACCGCAAGATCGGCGTGTTCTCGGGCAAGAACTTTGACCCGGATGGCAATGTCGTGTCGGGTGAGGCCTATGACAAGGGCATAACCGAATGGCTTCCGACCCATGCGGATGGCGATTTTATCCAGTCGCTGATGAAGCCCTGTTTCGAGCCGGGCAAATTCGCCAGCTGGATCGCGCCGCCGAAGGTTGGGATCGACAACAAGCCGGGCGATTTCGAATACGTCAAGCTGCACATGGCCTGACACCATGGCAGGGATGGGGCGGGTTTTCGATGAAATCTCGCCCCCTCCTTGATCCAGAACAAGGACGGGCAGGGATTTGTCCGTAGGCTTTAGCGCCGTCTCTTCTCACGCGAACAGGAAGATCCGAGATGCAAACCGACAGATTGATTGGCCACGCCCCCCGCAGCCGCGCCTTCGGCGAAAAGTTCCTCGCCAGTGAAACCTGCATTGGCTGCAAGGGGTGCACCGGCCTGTGTCAGGCCCTGATCGAGGCGCTTGTGGTGCCCGACGTGGTGCTGGACCGCGACGACTGACAGCGGCGAAATTCCAAGCTAGAAAAACAGGATACCGGGGCCATTTCAGGCAACCGGGGGGAGGGTTCCGTCATGAACAAGCCGGTCAAACAGCATCTGATCGACCCGGAAATTTGCATCCGTTGTTACACCTGCGAGATGACCTGCCCGATCGAGGCGATCACCCACAATGACGACAATGTCGTGGTGGACGCCGACAAATGCAATTTCTGCATGGACTGCATTCCGGTATGTCCCACCGGGTCGATCGACGAATGGCGCGTGGTGGCCGAGCCCTACAGCCTTGAGGAGCAGTTCGAATGGACCGAATTGCCCGACCAGGAGGATCTGGGCGAGGGGGCTTCTGGCGATACCGGGATCGAGGCGCTGGACGATGCCGTTGCGGCGCTGCTGAACGAGGCGCATGCGGGCGTCGGCGGCAAATCGGTCGCACCGCGGAGCGCCTCCAAGCCCTCGGTCAATCTCTACAGTCTGGGCAAGCCCGCCAAGGCGGTGGTGCAGGGCAACTATCGCCTGACCAAGGACCCGGAACACGACGTGCGGCACATCATTCTTGATTTCGGCGGGCAGCCCATGCCGGTGCTGGAGGGGCAATCCATCGGGATCATTCCACCCGGCACCGATGCCGAGGGCAAACCGCACCTGCCGCGTCTGTATTCCGTGTCCAGCCCGCGCGATGGCGAGCGCCCGAATTACAACAACGTCTCGTTGACCGTGAAGCGCGAGGACGGCGGGCTGTGTTCCAACTACGTTTGCGACCTGAAGCAGGGGGATGAGGTGCAGGTGACCGGGCCGTTCGGGGCAACCTTTTTGCTGCCGGACGATCCCGAAGCGCGGTTGTTGATGATCTGCACCGGTACCGGGTCGGCCCCGATGCGCGCCTTTACCATGCGCCGCCAGCGCGCCGTGGGCGGGAAGTCCGGTGGCATGGTCATGTTCTTCGGTGCCCGCACCGCCGACTCGCTGCCCTATTTCGGGCCGTTGAACAAAGTGCCGGGCGATCTGCTGGAAAAGCACCTGGTGTTTTCACGGGCTGGTGACACGAAAGAATACGTGCAGGACCGGATGCTGGTCGAAGAGGAAAAGGTTGCCGACCTGCTGACCGACGCCAAGACGCATGTCTACATCTGCGGCCTGCGGGGGATGGAGGAAGGGGTGGAAAGCGCCTTTACCTCCATCGCGGAAAGCATCGGCGAAAGCTGGCCCGCGCTGCGCGATGTGATGCGCGGCGAGGGCCGGTATCACGTCGAAACCTACTGAGCGCGGCGACCGCGCAAATGCGTATTTGGAAAGAGAAGAAACGCAGGGAGACGCAGGAGGTGGCGGGCGCGGAATGACTGATAAGACAGTGGCACCATATCAGCACGTCATCCGCGTCACATGGGGCGATTGCGACCCGGCGAAGATCGTCTACACGGCGCGCATTCCGTGGTTTGCGCTGGATGCGATCAATGCCTGGTGGGAAGACACGCTTGGTGAGGGCTGGTTCCAGCTGGAGCTGGATCGCGGGGTTGGGACGCCATTCGTCAACATGACACTGGATTTTCGTGCGCCGATCACGCCGCGTCACCGGCTGATCTGTGACGTCTGGCCGTCGCGGCTGGGCGAGACGTCGATTTCCTTTCGGGTCATCGGACGGCAGGACGGGGTGATCTGTTTCGAGGGGCGGTTTACCTGTGTGTTCACGGAAGCCAGGGCCTTTCGCAAGCGGCAACCGCCCGAGGATATCCGCGCGCTGGTGCAGGCGCATCTGCGGGACGATGCAGGAAACCGCATCTAGGGTCTCATCCGCCGCCCGCCGGGCTTTGCTTTCTGTGTCGTGAAAGCTAGGATGTGCACTATAATTCACATGGGGCAGGCGGCGCATGGCGGACGGACGGTCGGCGGAGACAGAGGCACAGACAGATCCGGTGGCGGTCCTGATGGCGCGCGTGGGCGAGCGGGTGCGGCAGGCACGCGAGCAGCGCGGCATTCCGCGCCGCGTGCTGTCCGAGACGTCAGGAGTGTCGCCGCGCTACCTTGCCCAGCTGGAAGGCGGCGAGGGCAACATCTCTATCGGGTTGCTGATGCGGGTGGCGGCGGCGCTGGATTTTCGCATGGACTGGCTGGTGAGCGAGGAGGACCCCTGGACCTCGGACGTGCAGCAGGTGGCCGAAATGTACCGCCGGGCCGAGCCGCCGGTGCAGGCGCAGGTGCGCGAGATCCTGATCGACGGAGCGCCGGGCGGACGGCGGGCGCAGCGGCTGTGCCTGATCGGCCTGCGCGGCGCGGGGAAATCGACGCTGGGGCGCATGGTGGGTGAGGCGCTTGGGGTGCCGTTTGTCGAATTGAACCGGGAGATCGCCGAACTGGGCGGGATGCCGGTGGGCGAGATCATGGCGCTGTACGGGCAGGAAGGCTATCGCAAGCTGGAGGCGGATGCGCTGGACCGGGTGATTGCCGGGCATGAGCAGGTTGTGTTGGCAGTGGGTGGCGGGATCGTGGCCGAACCGGGCACTTACAACCGGCTGCTGGCGCATTTTCACACCGTGTGGCTGAAGGCCGCGCCGGAAGAGCACATGGCGCGGGTGCGCGCGCAGGGTGATACCCGCCCGATGGCCGGTCAGCCCGAGGCGATGGCGCAGTTGCGGTCGATCCTGCAGGCACGCGAGATCCTGTATGAGCGGGCGCATGCGCAGTTGGACACCTCTGGTGCGACGCCCGAAGAGGCGTTGGAGCGGCTGAAAACCCTGATCGCGGCAGAGCGGTTTCTTGGCTGAAAGTCTGGCCAAGACTTTGGGTGAACGGCTGCGCGGACCGTTCCGGGACGCGGCAGAGGCGGTCTTCCTGCATGGCTCGACCCCTTGGGAGGTCGACGAGGCGATGGAGGCCTTCGGCTTTGCCACGGGACCGTTCGAGATGGAGGATGAGATCGGGCTGGATGTCGCCTGGGAGCGGCGGCGCGAAACGGGTTGGCCGCAGGGCCTGCCGATCCTTGGCCGGATGATGGAACTGGGCAAGCTGGGCCGCAAGACCGGGGCAGGGTGGTATCGCTATCCCGGCGGTGGCGGCAAGGTCGAGGATCCGATCGTTGCGGATCTGGCGCTGGAAGAGGCGCATTTTCACCGTCTTGACCGGGTGGATTATGCGCCGGAGGAGATCAGGGAGCGGCTGCTGGTGTCTTTGTTGATGACAGCGGAGGCGCTGCGGGCAGAGGGCGCATCGGAGGCCGATATTGCGCAGGCCGCGGTTACGGGTGTCGGGTTTCCCGAGAGCGAGCCTGGCGGTGTGCTGGGCTGGGCGTGTCGCCTTGGGGCGGGGCAGGTCGCCGCGATGGTGGGCCGGGTGCGGCAGGACGGGGTGGTGCCGCTGCCGCCGGTGTCGGGATAACTCAGTTCAGGTCTTCGAGCAGGCGGCCGTGGCGTCGCGTTTCCTCGACCACTGCGCCGAAGGAGGTCAGTCCGCGCGCCTGCAGCATGGGTAGCATCCGCACCAGCACCTCGGCTGTGGCGCGGGCGTCCCCCAGCGCCGTGTGGCGCAGAGCCTCTGGTATGGTGATCCCCAGCCGGTCACAGAGCGCGTCCAGTGTATGCGTTTCCGATGCGCCGAAAAGGACAGCGGACAAGAGGACCGTGTCGAGGATCGGGTGATCCCAGACCACGCCCATCCGGGTCTTGTGCCGCTGCAGAAAGGCCATGTCGAAAGGCGCGTTGTGGGCCACGATGACGGAATCGCGGGCAAAGGCGTGGAATTGCCGACCGGCGCGCGCGATCCCCGGTTTCCCGGCGACCATCGCATCCGAGACACCATGCACCTTGGTCGAGGCAGGCGGGATCGGGCGGCCCGGGTCGACAAGCTGGTCGATGACCTCACCTTCGACGATGCGGCCATTCACGACCCGGACGGCGCCAATCTGAACGATCTCGTCCTTGTGTGGCAGCAGGCCGGTGGTTTCCGTGTCGAAGACCGTGAACGTCAGCGCGCTCAGCGGCAGGTCGGCAACCTGCGCGCCGGACCGGCTTTCGAGGAGGTCGAAATCATAGACAAGCGGGCGCGCGGCGTCGGGAGAAATTTCGATATGGGCGGCATCGATGGTCATCATATAGCCGCCGCCCTGCATCGGTTTCAGCCGGGCGTCGTAGGTTTGTTTGCCATCGAGCCCCCGCAGGGTGCGGGTGACCTCCTTGCCGGTCTTGTTCAGGTCCTTGCGGGCGGTGCGCAGGTCGGCGGGGTCGAAGTAGTCGCTGAGCGGGGCGTTCAGCCGGGGCACGGCCTGCTGGGCCAGAACCTCTGCTGCCTGACCATCATAGAGTACGATCTGGTCGTCGGCATTGATGAGCAGGGTGGCGACCGGGATTTCCGTCAGCAGGGCTGTCAGGCGGGCCTTTTCGCTGGCAAGGCGTTGGGTCTCTGCCGCGATGCGTTCGGCGGTGGCGAGGGTGTTGTCTGACAGGGCGCTTGCCACCGCAGAGGCCGCGGGCGCAAGATCGCCGAGATAGCGCGCGGCTTCGGTATCCAACTCTCCCGACAGGCCCGCGTGAGCGCGGGTGCGAAGCTGTGCTGATAGACGTTCGATGGGTTTGGCGACGTTTTCGTCGAACAACAGCCAGACCCCGACACTCAGCGCGGTCAGGCCGAAGATCGCGATGATGCCCGCAAATACAAAGCCGTTGGCCGGGGTGCTTTGCACGGCGCGGCCATGGCCCAGCCAGAGCGCGACAACGGTGACGGCGGCACCGCCCAAGGCGATGAGACAGAAGAACAGGAATATCCGCAGACGCAGGCTGAGACGTGTCATGGGCTCAGACCCCGGTGCAGACGGTTTTCACCACAGGGTCCTCCGCCCCGACATCGCGCCACAACGGGTCAGAGCCATCGCCCAGAACCGGATCGGCGCGGCGCATGTCGTTGCAGTCCACCATGACCTCGACCGATTGCACGGGTTTCCAGCGGCCAAAGAAATAGAGATCGGCAAGGTAGAGGTCCGGCGTATCGGCGTTCGGGCGCAGGTTGTCGGTATCGACTGCGACAAAGCGATCGGTCATCGGCACGACAAAGGTCCAGGGACGCCAGAAGGCGGAGGAATGCACCGTCTGCGCAATGGTCAGCCCCTCCGGCAGGTTGTCGGCGGTGCGCCCGTACCAGCTGTATTCGCTGGAAATCGCGGCGATCAGCATCGCGCCGCCGGCGCCGACCGGGACGAGCCAGCGCGGCAGGCGGTTGCCGCTGAGTTTCGACAGCAGCATCATGACACCGGCACCGGCAAGTCCGGCCACGATGACGGCGATCAGTTCCAGAAACATTCACTTTCCTCCCTTGGGCCCGCTCGCGCCTCCTCTGGCGCGGGGCGGTCCCTATCCCAACATGCCCTTGCCGTGTCCGACCGCGGATTGCAGCGATTTGACCACAACAAAGGCGTCGCGCAAATGGCTGCGTTCGAAATCGGACAGATCGGCAGGGGCAAGATAATTGTTCGGTGCGGCACCCGCCTTGATCTGGCGCGCCTGATGCTCCAGCCGCGTTTCGGCGATCAGGTCATAGGCGTCCAGCAGATCCTGCCCGCCTGATTTGCTGAGCACGCCAGCCAGAATGGCGGCCTCCAGCCGGGCGCGGGTGTTCACGGCGCTCAGTTGCGCCTGCAACGCATAGACCCGGCCCAGATCGACCACCGGCACCACGCCGTTGTGTTTCAGGTCCAGCGTGTTCTTGTGCTCGCCGGAGCGGATGGTGGCAAAGCCCCGCAACAGGCCCAGCGGGGGCGTGTGCTTCAGCGAGTTCGAGATCATGTGCGCCACGAAGATCGAGTTCTTCGCCGCCTTGGCCAGCGTGTCCTCCTGCAGGTTGTCGAACAGGGACAGGGTGCCGCCAATGGGGCGCAGGTCGAACATGACAGAGGCAAGCATCTGCGCCTCGGGGACCGGTTTGGCGATCCAGCTGGCGAAATATCCCTGCCAGACGCGCAACGGCTGACACCAGCGCGGGTTGGTCGCCATCATGTCGCCGGGACAATAGACATAACCGCAGGTGTCCAGACCGTCGCTGACGAACTTGGCGAGCTGTTCGAAATAGGGGCGCATGTCTTCGGTGAAGGCATCCGACAGCAAGAGCACGTTGTCCTGATCGGAAACGCCTGTCTGTTCCTGCCGCCCCTGGCTGCCGCAGGCGGCCCAAAGGTAGGGAACGGGCGGCGGGCCATAGGTGTCCTCGGCCAATGTCAGCAGGCGGCGGGTGGCGGTGTCGGCGATGTCGGTGATCAGGCGGGTGACCACCTCATGCCGGTTGCCGCCCGCGACCAGTTGAACCAGCAGCTCCGGAATGCGCGACGTGACCTTGGCCATCGCGGCGGCATCCGGCGCGCGGGCGATTTCGGCCACCAGTTCAGCCGAGGTCATGGCCTGAAAGCGAGTCAGGTCCGTCTGGGTGACAATGCCGACAAGTTTGCCCGCCTCTGTTACCGGCACATGGCCGATGCGCCGCTCCATCATCATGTGCAAGACGTCAGACCCGATGGCGGAGGGGGGCAGGGTCATCGGGTTGGCGGTCATGATCTCCGACAGCGGCGTGTCGAAGGGCAGGCCGCCACCCACGACCTTGCCCGAGATATCGCGGATCGTGGCGATGCCGCGCAATTCCTTGCCCTCGACAATGCAGACCGACGAAATATGCCGGGAATGCATCAGCTGTGCCGCGAATTGCACCGGCGTATCGGGCGGGCAAGTGAGCGGGGCAGGGGCCATCAGTGTCTCGACCCGGCTGGTGGCCAGATCGGCGCGCTTCGGTTTCGGGGCGCGTTGACGGTCAAAGAACTTCTTGGCGGCGGGCTGGGTTTCGACCAGCCGCAGGAATTCCGCCCGCGGCAGGACCAGCAGCAGGCTGTCCTCGCGGGTCTCTGCCGAGGTGACGGCGATGCCGTCGCGGGCCAATCCGCGTTCGCCAAAGGAGTTGCGCGGGCCAAGCTGCGAGATCAGGACACCGTTGGTGTCGCGCACGTCGACCGCACCGGAATGGATCAGGTACAGCCCGTCCAGCGGTTGCCCCTGCGTATAGATCGCTTGACCGGCGGCCATCGACTGCAGGCGGAAGGCTGGCACCAGCGCCTCCAGCACCTCCGCGTCGAGGGCGTCATAGGGATGGACGGCGGCAAGGAAGCGGGTGAGGTCGGCGCGGTCTAGGGGCATCAGGCGTCCTTGGCGATGGTTGGGGACGGGATTGCGTAGCGGGTCGAGATGAGGCCCGAGGGAAAGCTGCGGACCTCTTCCAGGGACAGGTCGAGATCGGTGACCAGCGGTCCGAACAGCGGTCGGCCCGCGCCCAGCAGGATGGGGATCAGTGTGACGGTCATGTCGGCGATCAATCCGGCGCGTAAGAAAGACTGGATCAACGCGCCGCCGTCGATATAGGCGCGCTGCCAGCCGCGCGCGGCGAGGTCGGTCATCAGGTTGGCAGGCTCGGCCCGGCTGAGGCTGACGCGGTCACGCAGCGCGGCAGGAATGTCATCCTCTGTCATCGTCTGGCTTGCCACGACCACGGGCAGGTCATAGGGCCATGCGTCGAAATTCAGCACCGTGCGAAAGGTATTGCTGCCCATCACGAGGCCGTCCATTCGCGCGATGAAGGCGTTGTATCCGTGATCTTCGCCGGCTGTGTCCTGTTTCATCAACCAGTCCAGCCCGCCATCTTCACGGGCGATATAGCCGTCGAGGCTCATGGCGATGAAAACATGTCCGGTGATCACGCGCTGGATCCTACACGGTTGAAGGGCAAAGAAAAGTCCCGCCCGGCATAAGGCCGGACGGGACCAGGGTATATACGGCGGGCCGTCGCATGAACGGCCCGCTGCATCTTAGTGGTCGGCGGCTGCGGCGCCGGCACCGCGCGGCACGCGGACCGATTCCACCAGCTCTTCGATCTCTTGCGGGATCGGCTGGGTCATCTTCGACACCGTGAAGGCCACGCAGAAGTTGATCAGTGCACCGACGGCCCCGAAGGAGGTCGACTTGATGGTGCCCAAGAGCGGATCCGCGTCGGTGAAGCTGTTGGTATCCGGAACAAAGAACCAGCCCTTGTGCAGGAAGATGTAGAGTAGCGTGATCACGAGGCCTGCGACCATGCCTGCAACCGCGCCCTTGTTGTTCACCTTGGTAAAGATGCCCATCATCAGCGCCGGGAAGATCGAGGCAGCGGCAAGGCCGAAGGCCAGCGCCACGGTTTGCGCCGCGAAGCCCGGAGGGTTGAGGCCGAGGTAGGTGGCCACCGCGATGGCAACCGCCATTGCGATCCGTGCGGAGAGCAGTTCACCCTTTTCCGAAATCGTCGGGTTGATGGAACCCTTGATCAGGTCGTGGGAGACGGCGGAAGAGATCGCCAGGAGCAGGCCAGCCGCGGTGGAGAGTGCGGCGGCAAGACCGCCTGCGGCGACCAGACCGATGACCCAGCTGGGCAGGTTGGCGATTTCCGGGTTGGCCAGAACCAGGATGTCACGGTTGAAGTTGGTCAGCTCGTTCGCGTCGCCCCAACCGGCGGCCTGCATTTTGGCCAGCGTGTCGGGATCGGCATCGTTGAAGTACGCGATCTTGCCGTCACCGTTCTTGTCTTCCCAGCCCAGAAGGCCGGTCTGTTGCCAGGTGGCCATCCAGTCGTAACGCGCGTCGCCTTCGATCATCTCGACGGAAACGGGGTCACCGGAAGCGCCGTTCGGCCACATCATGTCGGTGATGTTCAGGCGTGCCATGGCACCAACAGCCGGAGCCGTCAGGTAAAGCAGCGCAATGAAGACCAGCGCCCAGCCCGCGGACCAGCGCGCGTCAGCAACGCGGGGCACGGTGAAGAAGCGCATGATGACGTGGGGCAGACCCGCGGTACCGATCATCAGCGACAGGGTGAAGAGCACCATGTTGAAGGTGTCGCCGTGATGCGCGGTGTACTCCTTGAAGCCAAGTTCCGCGACGATTGCGTCCAGCTTCTGCAGCAGCGGTTCACCCGATGCGACATGGTCACCAAACAGGCCCAGGGCCGGGATCGGGTTGCCGGTCAGCTGCAGCGAGATGAAGACGGCCGGTATGGTGTAGGCCATGATCAGGACGCAGTACTGTGCGACCTGCGTATAGGTCACGCCCTTCATGCCGCCGAAAACCGCGTAGGCGAAAACCACACAGGCGCCGATCAGCAGACCTGTGGTGTTCGATACCTCGAGGAAGCGGCCAAAGGCCACGCCCACGCCGGTCATCTGACCGATCACGTAGGTGGTCGAGGCGACGATCAGGCAGATCACGGCCACGATGCGTGCGGTCGGCGAATAGAAGCGGTCACCGATGAATTCCGACACGGTGAACTTGCCAAACTTGCGCAGGTAGGGGGCAAGCAGCAGCGCCAGCAGCACGTAGCCACCGGTCCAGCCCATCAGGAAGGTCGAGTTGTCATAGCCGGTAAAGGCGATGAGGCCCGCCATCGAGATAAACGAGGCAGCCGACATCCAGTCGGCCGCCGTGGCCATCCCGTTGGTGACCGGGTGAACGCCGCGACCGGCGGCGTAGAATTCCGATGTGGAACCCGCGCGGGCCCAGATCGCGATGCCGATGTAGAGCGCAAAGGACGCGCCCACGAACAGCAGGTTGATGGTAAACTGATCCATGATCACTCCTCCTCGACGCCGAATTCTTTATCCAGCTTGTTCATGCGCCAGGCGTAGAAGAAGATCAGCGCCAGGAATACGATGATCGACCCTTGCTGGGCGAACCAGAAGCCGAGATCCGTGCCGCCGACCGCGATGCCCGAGAGCATGGGGCGCAGCAGGATGCCAAAGCCGAAAGACACCAGCGCCCAGATGATGAGGCTGATGACGATGATACGCACGTTGGCCGACCAGTAAGCCGCGTCGGACTTCTGGGTGGCGCTTGCGCCCTGAGATGTTTGATCCGCCATGTCGCGGGTCCTCCTCTTTCCTCCGTTGGCCCCCCCCGCCGGGGGGGGGGCCGGGGGGTTCTTTTTTCGGGCCCCTTCTGTGGGGGGCCCCGTTCACGATCGCGGCAAGCTTGCCGGCGATGTCGTCGATGTCGCCCATCGCGTTGATGCCGATCAGCGCATGTTGCGCAGCGTAGTAGTCGATCAGCGGGGCAGTCTGGGCGTGATAGGCTTCGAGCCGGGCGGCAACGGTTTCGGCGTTGTCATCCGCACGGCGCTTGAATTCCGTGCTGCCGCACTTGTCACAGGTGCCTTCGGATTTCGGCTGCTTGAAGCTGTCGTGATAGCCTTCGCCGCAACCGCCGCAGGTGTAGCGGCCCGAAATCCGGGTCACCATTGCGGCGTCGTCCACCTCAAGGCTGACGGCGGCGTTGATCTTCTGGCCGCTCTCAGCCAGCAGATCGTCCAGCGCCTCGGCCTGCACGGTGGTGCGGGGAAAGCCGTCAAGGATGACGCCATTGGCGCAGTCCGCCTCTGCCAAACGGTCGCGCAGGATGGCGATGACGATCTCGTCGCTGACAAGCTCGCCTGCCTCCATGACGGCCTTGGCTTTCAGCCCGGCCTCGGTGCCCGCCGCAACGGCCGCGCGCAGCAGGTCACCGGTGGACAGCTGAACAAGGCCGAACTTGTCTTCGAGCATGCGGGCCTGTGTGCCCTTGCCGGCCCCCGGGGGGCCAAGCAGGATCAGCACGGGCGCTGTGGCGGGGGTCTGGGCTCCGTCCATCATTGTCTCACCCCCGATTCATTCTGTTGTCGATGAGGTCGTCGACGACGGAGGGGTCGGCGAGGGTGGATGTGTCGCCGAGGGCGCCGTAGTCGTTTTCGGCGATCTTGCGCAGGATGCGGCGCATGATCTTGCCGGAGC